>CAYWZI010000105.1:0-8185 GCA_964462815.1 uncultured Microbacteriaceae bacterium | reverse complement strand
CGCTCGAGAACGAGGGCGTGGGCGTTGCTCCGTTCCACGACTTCGAGGGTTCGGTTGACGCTGAGCTCGCGGGCGAGCTTGAGGCCCTGATCGCCGGCATCATCGACGGTTCGATCGAGGTCACCTCGCCGGCGTCGCCCGGTCAGTAAGCACTACCCGCATCACCCGAGGGAGGTCAGCGTTGCTGGCCTCCCTCGGCCTTTTGGGGGCATCCCGTGCCTATGCTCAGATGCGCAGGATTCCGCTCAGATTCCGGTGTCGCCACTGGCCTACAGTGGAGACACGAGCACATTGCGGTCGCCGTTGTCGACCGCATGGGCACACACCAGTAGCGACTCAGTGCCGAGTCTCCCGGTCGGCGCAGAAAGGCCCGCAGGCATGAAACTCGAGCTTCGCGGCATCACGAAGCGTTTCGGCGCACTCGTCGCCAACGATCACATCGACCTCGTTGTCGAACCCGGCGAAATCCACTGCCTTCTCGGCGAGAACGGTGCTGGCAAGTCGACACTCATGAACGTGCTCTACGGCCTGTATCAGGCTGATGAGGGCCAGATTCTTCTCGATGACACGGTGCAGCACTTCGCTGGCCCGGGTGATGCGATGAACGCGGGCATCGGCATGGTGCACCAGCACTTCATGCTCATTCCGGTCTTCACCGTGGCTGAGAACGTCATGCTCGGTCACGAGCAGACCAAGACCGGCGGGTTGCTCGATCTCGACGCCGCTCGCGAGGTCGTGCGTGAGATCTCGGGCCGTTTCGGCTTTGATATCGACCCTGACGCGAAGATCGAAGATCTGCCCGTTGGCGTGCAGCAACGGGTCGAGATCATTAAGGCGCTCTCTCGAAACGCCAACGTGCTCGTGTTCGATGAGCCGACCGCCGTTCTCACCCCGCAAGAGACCGATGAGCTCATGGGCATTATGCGCAAGCTGCGCGACGAGGGCACATCGATCGTCTTCATCACGCACAAGCTGCGCGAGGTGCGCGAAGTCGCCGACCGCATCACCGTGATTCGCCTCGGCAAGGTGGTCGGAGAGGCCGAACCCACCGCGACCAACGTCGAGCTCGCGTCGCTCATGGTCGGCCGCGCAGTCGAACTCACGGTCGACAAGTCGGCGGCGACGCCCGGCGATCCGGCCCTCGTGGTGAGCGATCTCACGGTCACCGATCACGTTGGTCAGGTTCTCGTTGACTCGGTGAGTTTCACCTTGCATCGCGGCGAGATTCTCGCCATTGCCGGCGTTCAAGGCAATGGGCAGACCGAGCTGACCGAGGCCATCATGGGGCTGCAGAACCGCGTGCTTGGCTCGATCACCCTCGGCGGCAACGAATTGGTCGGTCGCAGTACACGGCAAGTGCTCGATGCCGGAGTCGGCTTCGTTCCTGAAGACCGCACCGAAGACGGTCTCGTGGGCACGTTCACGATCGCCGAGAACCTCATGCTTGATCGCTCAACGGGCGAGCCTTTCGTGAAGAGAGGTGCGCTGCAGCTCACCGCGCTCGCGCAATTTGCCGCTGACCGAATCGTTGAGTTCGACGTGCGAACGCAGGGCATTACCTCGACCGCGAGCAGCCTCTCGGGCGGCAACCAGCAGAAGGTGGTGCTCGCGCGCGAGCTCAGCCGCGAACTGAGCCTGCTGGTTGCGGCACAGCCGACCCGCGGTCTTGACGTTGGCTCGATCGAGTTCGTGCACAAGCGCATCGTTGCGACTCGCGACGCGGGGATTCCCGTCATCGTGGTTTCGACCGAACTCGATGAGGTGGCGGCACTCGCAGACCGCATCGCGGTGATGTACCGCGGTCGCATTATCGGCATCGTGCCGGGCGATACCCCGCGCGACGTACTGGGATTGATGATGGCCGGAGAAACCCCGGCGGAGGTGGCCGCATGAGCGACGACACGAAGAAGCAGGCTGGTACCGAGCCGCACGAGCAGACGGCCGCCGAGGCTGTCCACGAGCAAGTGGTGGCACACGAGACGGGGCGAGACAACACCGAGCCTCCCGTCTCGCGTAGCAGCCAGATTCTGAAGGAGATCTTCGGCGGGAGCGCCGCCATCTCTGTGCTGGCCGTGTTCTTGGCCCTCGTCTTCGGCGGAATCTTGATCATCATCACGGATGAAGCGGTCGCCGAGGCAAGCGGATACTTCTTCTCGCGTCCGCTCGACACCTTCCGGGCCATGTGGGAGGCCGTGGCCGGCGCATACAGTGCCCTCTTCCGGGGCTCGGTCTTCAACTACCTGCGGGCCGATGATCTCGTCGCCGCCTTCCGGCCGATCACGGAGACTCTCGCCAATGCGACGCCCCTGATCGCCGCCGGTCTCGGTGTCGCGCTCGCCTTCCGTGTTGGCCTGTTCAACATCGGTGGCCGTGGCCAGATGCTCATCGCCGCGGCAATGGCGGGCTACATCGGCGCCTACGTTCCGATGCCGCCGGTGATCCACCTTGTGGTCGCGTTGATCTTCGGCCTCATCGGCGGCGCCTTGTGGGGTGGCCTCGTTGGCCTTCTGAAGGCTCGCACCGGTGCCCACGAGGTGATCGTCACGATCATGCTCAACTACATCGCGTTCTACCTGGTGTCGTTCTTGCTGCGCACACCGGGCGCGCTGCAGGCTCCCGGGCAAAACAACCCCAAGAGCGGGCCGATTCTCGAAACGGCGCAGTTTCCGTCGCTGCTGGGTGATCAGTACAACCTGAACATCGGATTCGTGCTCGTGATTCTCGCCACGATCTACACCTGGTACCTCTTGAACCGCTCGGCTCTCGGGTTCCGATTCCGCGCGGTGGGCGAGAACCCTCACGCGGCTCAAGTTGCGGGCATCGACGTCAAGCGCGTCTATGTGCAGGTCATGCTGATTGCGGGCGCGCTCGTTGGACTCGCGGGTGTGTACCAGGTACTCGGCAACTTCACGGGGGGTTTCGCGGCAGGGCTGGACGCCGGTATCGGCTTCACAGCAATTACCGTGGCACTGCTCGGGCGCTCGAAGGCCTGGGGAGTGTTCTTCGCCGGCATCCTGTTCGGCGCCCTGCAGGCCGGCAGCTACACGATGCAGGCGGCGGAAGGCATTCCGGTCGACATCGTGCTCGTCGTTCAGTCGTTCATCGTGCTTTTCATCGCGGCACCGCCCCTGGTGCGTGCGATCTTCCGTTTGCCGACCCCTGATCCGCTCTTCCAATGGCGGACCCCGAAGCTCGCCCGCAAGGCGGAGGTGACCAAGTGAGTGTCGTGACAACCACCCGCGACTCGGGTTCGGGCCTCGCCCCCTCGACGATCGTCGTGCGCAGCTGGAAGGCCCCCATCGCCTTCGCCGTGTTCAGCCTTTTGGGTGCCGTGCTGTTCATCGGCCTCGCGCGCGGCGGAGAGACCACTTTTCGACTGAGCAACGACGGTGATGCGATCGTGTTGCCATCGATCGTGTTGCCGGCTGACGCGACAGGAATCGTCACGGTCGTGCTGATGGCGGCGATCGCGGTCTACGCCTTCCTGCTCGTCAGATCGGCGCGCAAGGTTCCGCTGTGGCTGACAACCATCTTCGCCATCGTCTTCCTGCTTGGCTTCCTGACGTGGGCGGCCGCAGGGTCGACCCTGCCGCTCGTGGGTCTCCTCGCCGGAGCACTCACGGTGAGCACGCCGCTCATCTTCGGCTCGCTCGGTGGCGTTATTTCTGAGCGCGTCGGTGTCGTCAACATCGCGATCGAGGGGCAACTTCTTGCTGGCGCGTTCGCGGCGGCGATGGTGGCAACCATCACGGGTTCCGCGATCGTCGGCCTCCTTGCGGCGATGGTTGCCGGGGCACTGGTGTCGTTCATTTTGGCGGCGTTCGCCATCAAGTACCTGGTCGATCAGGTCATTGTGGGTGTCGTTCTCAACGTGCTGGTCATTGGTCTGACGAGCTTCTTCTTCTCGACCATCATGTCTGCCGACCCCGACCTGTTCAACAAGCCCGAGCGGTTTGAGCGCATCACGATTCCATTGCTCAGCGACATTCCGATCATCGGACCGATTCTGTTCAACCAGACGATCATCGTGTACATCATGTTCGCGTTGGTTCCGCTGGTGTGGTTCGGGCTGTTCAAGACCCGCTGGGGTCTGCGGATGCGGTCGGTCGGTGAGCACCCCAAGGCTGCTGACACGGTCGGCATCAACGTGCGTTCTACGAGATTCTGGAATGTGTTGCTCGCCGGAGTGATCGTTGGCGGCGGTGGCGCCTTCTTCACCCTCGCGGCGATTGGGTCGTTCACGAAAGAGATGACCAACGGCGCCGGCTTCATCGCGCTCGCCGCGGTGATCTTCGGTCAGTGGAACCCGATCAGGGCAACCCTCGCTGCCCTGCTCTTCGGCTTCGCGTTCAACCTGCAATCGACGCTGTCGATCGTGGGATCGCCGGTGCCGAGCGAGTTCATGCTCATGTTGCCGTACCTCGTGACGATCTTCGCCGTCGCCGGTCTTGTCGGGTACTCGCGTCCACCAGCGGCTTCGGGCAAGCCCTACATCAAGTCGTGAGCGAGGCAGAGATGTCGAACTCGACGAGTGGCTCCATCGACTGGGATGCGCTGCGCGCGGTGGCACTCGAGGCCATGACGCACGCCTATGTTCCGTACTCGAGGTTTCCGGTCGGAGTAGCCGCGATTGTCGATGACGGTCGGGTGATCTCTGGCTGCAACGTCGAGAACGCGTCGTACGGCCTGACCCTGTGTGCCGAGTGCGCGCTTGTGTCCAGCCTGCACATGTCGGGCGGCGGGAAGCTCGTTGCGTTCACGTGCGTCGATGGCGATGGCGGTGCTCTCATGCCCTGTGGCCGTTGCCGGCAGTTGCTCTATGAGCACTCCGCAGAAGGCATGCTTCTCGAGACCGTCTCGGGCATCAAGACGATCGACGAGGTGCTGCCCGACGCGTTCGGCCCGCGCACGCTTGCGGTCTTTCAGAACGCGCACAACTAGTCCAGCACCACCAGCACAGGAGCCCCACCATGGCCATTGAACCGTTCGACGTTGTCGACCTCATTCGCACGAAGCGTGACAAGGGCGTTCTGTCGACAGCGCAGATCAACTGGATGGTCGACGCGTACACGCGCGGCTACATCGCCGATGAGCAGATGTCGGCTATGACGATGGCGATCTTCCTGAACGGCATGGAGCGCGACGAGATTCGCGACCTCACGCTCGCGATGGTTGCGTCAGGCACCCGGCTCGACTTCAGCGGCCTCTCGAAGCGCACGACCGACAAGCACTCGACGGGCGGAGTCGGAGACAAGATCACCCTGCCGCTCGCGCCCCTCGTCGCCTCGTTTGGCGTTGCGGTGCCGCAACTCAGCGGCCGAGGGCTGGGCCACACGGGGGGGACCCTCGACAAGCTCGAGAGCATCCCGGGGTGGCGCGCCAATGTGAGCGTTGACGACATGATGGCGCAGCTCGAGAGTGCTGGCGCAGTGGTGTGCGCCGCCGGGTCAGGCCTCGCGCCCGCCGATGGCAAGCTCTACTCGTTGCGCGACATCACGGGCACGGTCGAGTGCATTCCTCTCATCGCGTCATCGATCATGTCGAAGAAGATCGCCGAAGGCACCGCTGCCCTCGTGCTCGACGTGAAATTCGGCTCGGGCGCCTTTTTGAAAGACATCACTCAGTCGCGTGAACTCGCCAAGGTCATGGTGCGACTTGGTGAAGACGCCGGGGTCGCGACGCGCGCGGTTCTCACCAACATGAACGTTCCACTCGGTCTCGCGATCGGCAATGCCAACGAAGTGCGTGAGTCGGTCGAGGTGCTGGCCGGTGGCGGCCCCGCCGATGTCGTCGAGCTCACCGTCGAGCTCGCGCGCCACATGCTCGAGCTTGCTGGCGTGACCGACGTCGACGTCGAAGGCGCGCTCACAAACGGTCAGGCCATGGATTCCTGGCGCGCCATGATCAGTGCCCAGGGCGGTGATCCGGATGCTGCCCTCCCGGTCGCCCGTGAGACCCACGTCGTGACGGCCGATCGTGACGGCGTGCTCGTCGAACAGCACGCCCTACCGTTTGGCATCGCGGCCTGGCGCCTCGGAGCGGGCCGAGCCCGCAAAGAAGACCCGGTCGATCACGCCGCAGGGATCGACTTGCACGCGAAGCCGGGTGACACGGTCACGGCCGGGCAGCCGCTCTTCACGATGCACACCAACGAGGCAGCCCGGTTCGCTCGTGCGCTTGAGGCTCTCGAGGGTGGCTACCGCATTGGTCACGCGGGCGACGAGGTGCACACGGGCGGGCCGCTCATCGCGGGAGTTGTTGAGGCCGACTAAGCCCCGGCGACCGCCTCGCCTGACTCTCCGGCTCGTTCGCGCCTACTTCCCGCGTGGCCTTGAGGCACTGCGCGTTGACTCAGCGAGCAGCCTCTGCGTGCACGGAACGCATGGGCAGGACCCTTGTCCGAAGGAAGGCGTGAAGTGAACACACCCGTGCGTGGTCGTACCCTCTGTGTGGAAGGCTGGCCAAATCTTGTTGAACTCGATGTCAGACGAGCTCTGCGTGTTGTAGTTGCGGAACACGGCGTATGACACAAGGTCCGCCATCTGGAGGAGCCGTGTTGCTCGAGAGTCTCCGAATAGAGGCACATCAGCCAGGTTCTGAAGTTGACCGATACGTTCCGCAGTCTCACGCCACTGCGCAACCCAAGACTGGATGTCCCGCTCAGCGACGACTCTTCGATCGTGAATTACTAGCCCTCTGTTGGGCAGTTGCTTCTGATTCCTCAGGGTCTTGAGCATCACATCGAACTTGCCGAGCAAAACCTCGTACGCCCATCGTTCCCGCTCGAATGGGCTCCAATCGGGGTGGAAGTTCCTTTCAACTGCGACGCTGAAGAGGACAAGTGGCAAGTCGGAATTGAGGGACTGGAAGTTGCACAGTTCGTCGTATGCCTCAGACAGGATTGCGAGACGAGTTGCTCGCGGGACGTTCGCCCAAATACTCACCTTTTGTCCGGTGTCGACCTTGGGCTTCTTGGCGTTTCGCATTTCGGACGCGTGAATTTCGTACTCGTCCAGGTTCGGTGGGATCCTGCCTAGGTGCTTTACGACGAGCGAGTCGACCGATCTCTGAAGTCTCGTTGCGTCGTCCTCGTGAATAGCGACACCGCCGAGGACAAATGGGTGAGGCCCAGGATGAGTCCCTGACTCGTCAACGAAGAGCAAGTACATCGGACCCCGATCGCTTAAACGGAACGAGGCCTGACCCGCGGGTCAGACCTCTGTTCACTAGTCAACTCGCCCCTTGAGCACCGCGTTGGCAGTCCCACCTGGGCGAACGGAACCGCGTTGGCAGTCCTATCGACACCAGAAATCTAGCAGATCAGTCTCAAGTCACTCAAGAGTTCCCCAATGTATGAGAGTTGCGCGCGAACTCCACTACGTATGCACAGGCGGGTCACCGATGGCCTCGAGCGCGTCGACGACAAGACCCCAGAAGCGGTCGTTGTCGATGTCGAGGGCGACCTGCGTCGTGCATCCCTCGGGGGCGGGTCCGCGCAGATCAGCGACGGTCATGCCGAGCGTGAGCCCGCCCGTCAGCTCAACATCGAGCGGGGCGCGCACGACACGCAGCAGGGTCGGATCGATCACGAAGGCGACAGCGCACGGGTCGTGAACCGGCGGGTGGTCGAAACCCTGCGCGTCTTTGTAGCTGTGCGCGAAGAATTCGAGCAGTTCGCCGACGAACCGTGCGGGTGCCGTGCCGACCGCGGCGATGCGGGCAGCGACCTCGTCGGTCGCGAGAGCTTGGTGAGTCGCATCGAGACCGATCATCGTGAGCGGCCACGACTCGTTGAACACGATGTGCGCGGCTTCCGGGTCGACGATGATGTTGAACTCGGCGACGGCGCTCCAGTTGCCGACGTGCACGCCGCCGCCCATGAGCACGACCTGCTTGACGCGTTCGGCGAGGCGTGGCTCTTTGCGCACGGCGAGCGCGATGTTGGTGAGGGCGCCCGTCGGCACGAGCGTCACGGTGCCGGGCTCGTGTGCCATGACGGTGTCGATGATCACATCGACCGCGTGCCGCGGGTCGAGAGCAACGGCGGGCTCGGGCAGCACCGGCCCGTCGAGTCCGGACTCTCCGTGAATGTCAGGGGCCGTCTCGATCGAGCGGACGAGGGGGCGATGGGCTCCGCGGGCGATCGGAACAGTATCCATACCGATGACGCGCGCGACGGCGAGAG
>CAYWZI010000104.1:0-8315 GCA_964462815.1 uncultured Microbacteriaceae bacterium | reverse complement strand
GGGTTGCAGGGCGTCGAGCACGCTGCGCACGGCGAACGCGTGCTCGTCGAGGTCTTTCGTGCTCGTGGCGAGGTGGGCCGCCGCCGCCGAGTCGTCGGCCGGCCCCGCTCCGCGCGCCATGCTGCCGGCGAGCACGCGAGCGCTCGCCTCGCGCGCGTGCACGCTCACGAGGGTCTCGGGGCTCGCGCCCAGCAGTCCGTCGACGGCGAACGTCAGGCAGTCGGGGTAGCGATCGGCGAGGTCACGCAGCAGCGCGCGACGATCAGCATCGGCCGGGATGCTCGCCACAGCATCACGCGCAATCACCACCTTGTCGACCCGCCCGCTCTTGATCGCCTGCACCGCGTGCCCGACCACCTCGGTGAACCCTTCGCGGGTGAGGGCCGCGGCGGCCAGGGTTGCACGGGGCCGCTCGCCAATCGGCGTGACCGGGTAGGGGGACGCCCCGTCGGCCGCAGGTGTCGCGACCTCGGTGATCTGAGTGAGCCAGCTGACGCCATCGCGACGGCCGACGATCAGCTCAGGCACGATGAGCACGCTCGTCGCGGCTGAGGCGTCGGCGAACGCGAACGTGCCGAAGGCGACGAGCCCGGAGCCCGCGCGGCGCACCTCGTCGTCGACCTCAGCAGCGGCGGCAATGCGTCGCCAGGCCGCGGCAGCCTGGGTGAGTCGATCGGGGCCCGAGAAGGTCAGGCGGAGTAGTTCGCCGAGCCCCACGATGCCGTCGTCGCGACGAAGAGCAACGAGCGGGTGCCGAGCGTCGGCATGCTCGAGCAGCACATCGTGCGCGGCCACCGCCGCGGTGACCGCCCGCAGGGAGACCGCGGGAGCGGCGGAATCTGGCACGCCCCCAGGGTACTCCGCGCCCGACAGTCCCCCAGGTCGCTCACGGCGAACCCCGGGCTGACGCTCACTAGACTCAATCCCGTGACGAGGGCTGATCTGTCGAAGACTCCGCGAGACGTCGCCGCGATGTTCGACGGCGTCGCTCGTCGCTATGACCGCACGAATGCGGTGCTCTCGGTCGGCAACTCCGCGCTGTGGCGCGTAGCGACGGTCAAGGCGGTGAACCCGCACGCGGGTGAGCGCATTCTCGACATCGCAGCCGGCACGGGGACGAGTTCGATTGCTCTCGCGAAGAGCGGCGCCGAGGTCATCGCTCTCGACTTCTCGGCGGGCATGGTCGAGGAAGGCCGCCGCCGTCACCCCGACATGACGTTCGTGCAGGGCGACGCCGAAAAGCTGCCGTTCGGCGACGGTGAGTTCGACGCCGTGACGATCAGCTTCGGACTGCGCAACGTGCAGAACCCCGACGTCGCGCTCGCCGAGATGTATCGCGTGCTCAAGCCGGGCGGTCGCGTCGTGATTTGCGAGTTCTCGCGCCCGCCTGTCGCCATTCTGCGCGTCGGCTACCAGGCCTACTTGAAGTACGTCATGCCCCTCATCGCTGGCGCGGCAAGCTCGAACCCCGACGCCTACAAGTACTTGTTCGAGTCAATTGCCGCGTGGCCCGACCAAGGAGTGCTCAGCCAGTGGCTGCGCGCGGCCGGATTCACGCGCGTTGGCTACCGCAACCTCTCGGCCGGCGTGGTTGCCCTGCACCGCGGACACAAGCCCGCCGACCCGAAGCTCACTGCTGCTCGCGCGAAGCGTCGTGCGCCCCGCTCTCGACCGTCCACCGATGCCGGCGCGATCGCCGACTAACGACCACACTTCCCTCACCGACAGATCGGCGATACGTTGACCCGCCTTCCTCCGCTCGCACGCCGCAGCAAGACGCTCAGTGCGTCGCTCGGCCTCGGCGAGAAGCTCTTCGCATCGAGCGAGGAACGTCGCTTTGCCGACGCGATCGAAACCGGGCTCGTTGAGGTCGAAGAGGGCCTGCTGCGCGAGGTCGCATTCGCCGACGACATGGCCGATGTCACGTCGCGCTACTTGCTCGAAGCCGGTGGTAAGCGCATCCGCCCGGTTCTGACTCTGCTCACGGCTCAGTTGGGCGAGGGTAACAACCACGCTGTCATCACGGCCGCGCAGGCCGTTGAGATCACGCACCTCGCCTCGCTGTACCACGACGACGTCATGGACGAAGCCGAGATGCGCCGCGGAGTTCCGTCAGCGCAGAGCGTGTGGGGCAACTCGGTCGCGATTCTCACGGGCGATTTGCTCTTCGCGCGCGCGAGCAAGCTCGTCGCGAGCCTGGGCGAGGGGGCCATCAAGCTCCAGGCCGACACGTTCGAACGACTCTGCCTCGGTCAGTTGCACGAAACGATTGGTCCGCGGCTGGGCGAAGACCCGATTGAGCACTACCTCGGCGTTCTCGCCGACAAGACGGGGTCACTCATCGCGGCCGCCGCCCAGATGGGCGTCATCTTCTCGAATGCTCCCGAGCACTATGCCGCGCCTGTCGTCGCCTTCGGGGAGAAGATCGGTGTCGCGTTCCAGCTCATCGACGACGTCATCGATCTCGCTGAGCCCGACGCCGAAACCGGCAAGCCGCAGGGCACCGACCTGCGCAGTGGTGTGGCAACCCTTCCCTTGCTCTTCTTGCGACGGGCGGCTCTTAGTGACGTCGATTCCGCGGCGCTGTTGGCGCGCATCGAGCACCACGTCGAGATCGACGGCAACGAAGCAGAACTCGCAGCAGCGATCGCCGAGCTGCGCGCGCACGACGTCACGACCGAGACGCTCGACGAAGCCCGACGCTGGGCGAACGAAGCCGTCGCCGCGCTCGCGCCCCTGCCCGACGGGCCCGTCAAGCTCGCCCTCACCAAGTTCGCCGAGGCCGTGGTCGACCGCAGCACGTGAGCGTGGTTGACTACGCCCGCCCCCTCGCACAGAAAGAACTCCACCCCGCATGACAAAGCTCAGGCTCGCCATCGTCGGCGCCGGCCCCGCCGGAATCTACGCCGCCGACATTCTGCTCAAGCATGAGCGCTCCTTCGACGTTTCGATTGACCTGTTCGAGCAACTGCCGGCCCCCTACGGTCTGGTTCGCTACGGGGTGGCTCCCGACCACCCGCGCATCAAGGGCATCATCAACGCCCTCCGCGAGGTGCTCGACTCGGGTGATATTCGCATCTTCGGCAATGTGCACTACGGCACCGACATCACGCTCGACGATCTGCGTAGCCACTACCACGCCGTCATCTTCTCGACGGGCGCGATTCGGGATGCTGCGCTCGACATTCCCGGAATCGACGCGCTCGGCAGCTACGGCGCCGCTGACTTCGTCAGCTGGTACGACGGCCACCCCGATGTGCCGCGCGAGTGGCCGCTCGAGGCCGCGTCGGTCGCGGTCATCGGCAACGGCAACGTCGCGCTCGACGTGGCCCGCATTCTCGCGAAGCACCCCGACGATCTGCTGCCGACCGAGATTCCCGACAACGTCTACCAGGGGCTGCTCGCCTCGCCGGTCACCGACGTGCACGTCTTCGGCCGTCGCGGGCCGATGCAGGTGAAGTTCACGCCCCTCGAGCTGCGTGAGCTCGGCGAGCTGCGCGACGTCGTCATGATCGTGCACGACGAAGACTTCGACTATGACGAGGCCTCGCTGCGCGCCATCGAAACCAACAAGCAGATCACGGTCATCGACCGCGTCTTCACGCAGTGGCGCGCGCGTGAGACCGGGTCGGCCTCGCGCCGCCTTCACTTGCACTTCTACGCGAAACCCCTCGAGGTGCAAACGGATGCTGAGGGCCGCGTCTCGGGCTTCCGCTACGAGCGCACGCGTCCCGATGGTCACGGCGGAGTGGAGGGAACCGGCGAAGTGCGCGAGGTCCCCGTCCAGGCTCTCTACCGCGCGGTCGGATACTTCGGCTCACCCCTCGACGGCATCCCCTTCGACGAGCGCCACGGAGTCATCCCGAACCACGAAGGACAAGTGCTCGGTCATGACAACCAGACCGTTCCGGGTGTGTACGCCACGGGCTGGATCAAGCGCGGCCCGGTCGGCCTCATCGGCCACACGAAGAGCGACGCAATGGAGACCGTGCAGCACCTCGTCACCGACCAAGCCTCCTGGTGGAACCCCGAGCACCCCGACGAACAGTCGGTCGTCGACCTGCTCGACGGTCGCGGAGTGCTCTACACGAACCTCGATGGCTGGCACCGCCTCGATGCTCACGAGGTCGCCCTCGGCGAGCCCCAGGGCCGTGCGCGCGTCAAGGTCGTGCCCCGCGACGAAATGCTGCGCATCTCGCGCGACTAAGTCGTCGTTCGCGTCGCGGCGGCGCGGCACCAACGCGCCTGCTCGAGAGCTAACTCCGGCGACACCGCCCACCGGTCTGGCGAACCTGCCGTCAGGTCATGCCAGTGCACGACGACCGGGCGGGGTGAGTGTGACTCCACGTTTCGTCGCTTCGTATGCCGAGGTACACAGACGTGAATCGCGGTGTCGTTCATGTCGGTGGGCACGGTCCCGTACCACTGGAGGGCGCTGATGCAGGCGAGCGGACCGCCGTGGGCCCAGGCCTCACGTATCTCAGGAGGAACCTCCCGCGAGCAATACCACCCCCGCCGAAGCCGCGTCGGCCGGAGAAAGTTGCCGTAGGCAATGCGCAGTTCGTCGGGTGTCCACCCTGCCGTCAGTAGCTCTTGGCGCGTGACAAGTCCCCCGCGCGACGAAATGAACTCCTCGAAACCCCGGTATCCCCGCATGAGCGCAGTGTGCTGCGGCCCAACCGAGTTGTGGCGTGGTCGCTGTCCGCACGGTGAACGGTCGGCGCGGTTCGACGCCAGGGGAGGAGACGTCGTCGCCCGAGCGCTCGTCGCCTTCAGGGCACCCTCGCGATTGCGACCGCGATTGCGACTGCGACCGCCGCCGCGCTACGAACTCCCAAGGCTTCGCGCTTTCGAGGCCCTCCGGGGGCGCCCACTTCACCCCGGCACTTCCTCTCCGCGCTCCTTCCACAACGACGGAACGCATGAATCCTCTTCACCCTCTCCGTCGTTGTGGAAGGAGCGAGGGAGGGAAGAGCGAACGGGCGAAGTTCGGGGTGCGAGGCGGGTGGGGTGCGGCGCGCGGGCGGGGTGCGGGGCTAGACGGCGGTGTCGGCCGTGACCGTCCAGCCGAGGGCGACGAGCTCGCGCAGCACGTCGAGGTCGATCGCTGAGAGGCGGGTGACGTAGACGCAGTCGACTCCCGTGGTGTGCGGCCCGAGGCGCTCGAGCAGCGCGGGGGCGTCGGGATGGGTTTGCAGGCCATAGAGCGACAGCTTCGCCTTGCGGGGCGAGAACCCGGCGCGCGGCCAGATTCCCTCATGCCCACTGGCGTACTGGTAGGCGTAGGTGCCGAACCCGATGATCGAAGGCCCCCACATGACGGCGGGGGCACCCGTCACCGACGAGAAGAGTGTGACCAAGTCAGCACCCTCCGCCTTGCGCCGGTCATCGAGAGTGTCGAGGAAATCGGTGACGGGGACATCCGTCGGCAGCGTCTTCTGGCTCATGCCGATACGGTACGCCGGGGCCGACAACCCCGCTACTGCACCGTCGCCGTCACGCGGGCCAGATCGTCGAAAATGCGCATGTGGGCCGGCCGCTTGACCCACTGCTCGAGCGTGAGCTCGCGTGAGTTCTCGCGATACGACTGCTCGATCGCGCGCAGCTCGCGAATAATCGACTCGCCTCGCACCATGACCGAGACCTCGAGGTTGAGGCTGAACGAGCGCATGTCCATGTTGCTCGAGCCGATGATCGCGACCTGGTCGTCGATCGTGAAGTGCTTGGCATGCAGCACCGTCGGTGACTTGTAGAGCCAGATCCGCACGCCCGCGCGCAGCAGCTCTTCGTAGTACGACCGCTGAGCGTGGAAAACGAGCGTCTGGTCGCCGATCTCCGATACGAAGAGCTGCACGTCGAGCCCGCTCTGCGCTGCCGTCGTAATCGCATAGAGCATCGACTCGTCGGGCACGAAGTAGGGCGAGCAAATCTGAATCTGCTCTTGCGCGGCGTACACCAAAGAGTTGAACAGGCGCAGGTTGTTCTCGCCCTCGAAGGCCGGCCCGCTCGGAACCACTTGCGCATCCAGCCCCTGACCCGGGTCAATCTCCGGTGGAATCACCGCTTCACGCAACAGCAGCTCGTTGGTCTCGCTGTACCAGTCGGTCGCGAACAACGCTTCGAGGCCCGCAACGATCGGGCCCTCGAAGCGCACCATCACCTCTTTCCACGCGAGGCGCGAGCCATCGCGACGGCGCCCCCGCTTGTAACCGCGCTCGATGAGGTTCTGCGAGCCGGTGAAGCCAATCGCGCCATCGACGATCAAGAACTTGCGGTGATTGCGCAAGTCGGGGCGTTGCCACTGCCCGCGGAACGGGCGCACCGGCAGCATCGGGTGATGCTCAGCGCCGATCGCATCGAGGCGCTTTCGCATGCGGCCGTAGCCCTTTACTCGCAACGACGCGATGTGGTCGTAGAGCACCTTCACGGGAATGCCGCGCGCGGTCGCCTCACCCAGGGCGGCGAAGAACTGCTCGGTCTCGTCGTCGACCGACATGATGTAGAACTCGACGTGCACGCTGCGCTTCGCGCCCCGCACGGCTTCCGTCATTGCGGTGATCGATGCCGTGTAGTCGGTGTAGAGCCGGGCGGTGTTTCCGCCGACGAGCGGCATGGCACCGAGATTGCGGTTCAGCTCGACGATCGGCTCGAGCCACGGCGGCCACGGTGAGTCTTTGCTCACGCGGTCCATGCCCTCGGTGGTTTCGAGAATGTAGGTGTTGATTTCATCTTGCTGGTCGCGGCGACGTTTCGGCAGGCGTCGAGACCCGAGCATGAGGAAGAGCAGAAAACCGATGAGCGGCAGGATGTAGATGAGCAGCAGCCAGGCGAGCGCGCTTTGCGGGCGACGATTGCGCGGCACGACGATGAGCGCCGTGATGGCGATCGTGACGACCGCGAGGAGGATCAGCGACGACGTGATGACCACGAACCATGCGCCCGCGCCACTGATCGTGATGTCGTCGGTCATGGCCGCAGTCTAGTGACGCGAGGTCACGGACCCGAGTGACCGCGGGCTAGCGGAAGTTGACGAACTGCAGCGCGACGTCGAGGTCTTTGCCCTTGAGCAGCGCCATCGTCGCTTGCAGGTCGTCGCGGCTCTTCGACTGCACGCGCAACTCATCGCCCTGGATCTGACTCTTGACGCTCTTTGGGCCCTCGTCGCGGATGATCTTCGAGATCTTCTTCGCATCGTCGCTCGAGATGCCGTTCTTGAGGGCTACCTCGATGCGGAACTCCTTGCCGCTCGCGTAGGGCTCACCCGTGTCGAGGCTGCGGATGCCGATGCCGCGCTTGATCATCTTTGACTCGAGCACTTCGAGCACGGCCTTGACGCGCTCTTCGGCGCTGGCCTTGAGCAGCAGCTTTTCGCCGCTCCACTCGATCGACGCGCCAACCCCCTTGAAGTCGTAGCGCTGTGCGACTTCTTTCTGCGCCTGGTTGACGGCGTTCTCCGCCTCCATCTTGTCGACCTTGCTCACGATGTCGAATGAGGAATCAGCCATGCGACCATCGTAACCATGAGCCTTGCCGCGATCGCCCGTGTCGTCATTCCTCTGACGCTCGGAGTGCTCGTCATCGTCGCGCTTGTTGTGCTCCTGCTGCGCCCGATGGGCGGGTCGGCTCCGGATGCTGCGCCCGAGCAGCCCGCCCCCGTCGCGCCGCGCTGGGCGAAGCCGGCGGCCCTCCCTCCTGCGGCTGACTCCCCCACCCGGCCCGGTGTCGCGGGCCTCGTCGACCCGGCCTGGGTTGCCGCCGTTGCCGCGGATACCGGCATCCCCGAGCGGGCGCTCGCCGCCTACGCGGGCGCCGCGCTCGCGAAGAACGCCGAGCGCCCCGATTGCGACCTCGGCTGGAACACGCTCGCCGGCATCGGGTGGGTCGAGTCGCGGCACGGGAGCTACGGCGGAGCATCCATCGCCGACGACGGAACCGTGAGCCCGCCGATCATCGGGATCGCGCTCGACGGCGCTTCCACCGACCTGATCGTGGACACCGACGGCGGCGGCATCGACGGTGACGCAGAGTTCGATCGCGCGGTCGGGCCGATGCAGTTCATTCCCGGCAGTTGGGCGAATTGGTACATCGACGCAAGCGGCGACGGAATCGCCGACCCGCACAACATCGACGATGCGTCCCTTGCCGCCGCCAACTATCTCTGTCGTGCGGTGCCGACGCTCGGTGATGAAGAGTCGTGGCGCGCCGGAATCGCGTCGTACAACAGTGCGAGCAGCTACCTCGACGCGGTCGCGACAGCGTCGAGCCGCTACGCAGCCGCGGCGGACTGAACGGCTCTGGTTTCTGCTGGCGCTGTT
>CAYWZI010000103.1:5371-8346 GCA_964462815.1 uncultured Microbacteriaceae bacterium | reverse complement strand
ATGCACACGGCCATCACGAAGGCCTTCAAGCGCTACAACCTGTTCGGATTCACGGGCACCCCGATCTTCGCCGAGAACTCGGGGTCGGGCGGCAACCCTCAGTTGAAGACGACCGAGCAGGCGTTCGGCGAGAAGCTGCACACCTACACGATCGTCGATGCGATCAGCGACAAGAACGTGCTGCCGTTCCGCATCGACTACGTCAACACGATCTCGCTGCCCGAGGGTCTCACCGACAAGCAGGTCTCGGCGATCGACACCGAGCGGGCGCTGCTCGACCCGACGCGCATCGGCATGGTGGTCGAGTACATCTTGGAGCACTTCGACCAGAAGACTCGGCGGTCAGAGCACTACTCGCTGGGGGAGCGGCGGGTGCGCGGCTTCAACTCGCTGTTCGCGACGGCGTCGATCGAGGCGGCGAAGAAGTACTACGCGGCGTTCAAGTCGATGCAGTCGACGATTCCGTCGGACAAGCAACTCAAGGTCGGCATCATCTACTCGTTCGCTGCCAACGAGGCCGTTGACGACAATCTCGACGAGGAGGCCTTCGACACGACGGGCCTCGACGCTTCATCGCGCGACTTTCTCGAGAGTGCGATCAGCGACTACAACGTCATGTTCGGCACGAGCTACGACACGACGGCCGACAAGTTTCAGAACTACTACAAAGACCTGTCGCTGCGGCTGAAGGCCCGCGAGATCGACCTGGTCATCGTGGTCAACATGTTCCTCACCGGGTTCGACGCGACGACCCTCAACACCCTGTGGGTCGACAGAAACCTGCGGTCTCACGGACTCATCCAGGCCTACTCGCGCACCAACCGCATTCTGAACTCGGTGAAGACCTACGGCAACATCGTCACCTTCCGTGACCTCGAGCAGCAGACCAACGACGCGATCGCGCTGTTCGGCAACAAGAACGCGCAGGGCGTGGTGCTGCTGAAGCCGTATGGCGAGTACTACGCGGAGTACGCGGCTCGAGTGGCGGACCTGCTCCGCGAGTGCGCGCCGGGGGAGATGCCGTTCGGTGAAGAGAAGCAGAAGGAGTTCGTCGCACTGTTCGGCGCGATTCTGCGCCTCGAGAACATCCTGGTGTCGTTCGACGACTTCGAGGGTCAGGCACTGCTGACCGATCGCCAGATGCAGGACTACCGCTCGGTGTACCTCGACATCTACGCCTCGATGCGCCAGCAGGTCGAGCGCGAGGCGATCAACGACGACGTCGTCTTCGAGATCGAGCTCATCAAGCAGGTCGAGATCACGGTCGACTACATCCTGCTGCTGGTGCAGAAGTATCGCGACGAGCGCGGAGACGGCGACGACCGCGAGATCCGCGCCGAGATCACCCGCGCGATCGACGCATCGCCCACCCTGCGCAACAAGAAGGACCTCATCGAGGCCTTCGTCGACCGCGTCTCCGTCGCGGGTCAGGTCGACGAGGAGTGGTCGGCCTTCGTCGCCGCCCGGCGGGATGCTGAGCTCGAGCAGATCATCGCCGACGAGTCTCTGCACCCCGAAGCCACCCGCGAGTTCATCGACCGAGCCTTCCGCGATGGCGCCCTCCAGTCGACGGGTGTTGCCATCACTCGCGTGTTGCCCCCGGTGTCGCGCTTCGCGGCCGACGGCGCGCACGGCGGGAAGAAGCAGCGCGTGCTGGACCGTCTGGGCGAGTTCTTCGAGCGATTCTTCGGGTTGGGCTAGGGGCCAGTAGTGTGTGATTGAAGAACTATTTTGAAATAGTTATTCAATAAAAAGGTTTCTCGTTCTAGCCTGACCTCATGACAACCGGACGCATTGATGACCTGACCGGAGAGGTTTTGCCTCTCGACACACCCGCGACAGTGCTTTCCGTTGGAGAGGAAACGTGGGAATTGCACTTGAGCGACTCCAGCATGGCGGAGCTCCGAAAGCAGCTCGATCCCTTCCTCAAGACAGCGCGCAGAGCGCGTCGGCGGCAACTCGTTGACGCGAGTGTCATTCGGGAATGGGGGCGGAATCTCCCCGAGCCGATCACGGGCGGACGGCGTGGCCGTCTTCCCACGAAGCTGATTGAGGCCTACAACCACGAGCACGGGTACCCCATCGGTAGCGGAAGCTAGTCCGCTAGGAATCGGTAGCCTCAGCGCATGGCGGACACGAAGCAGACCAAGTCAATCGGAGAGCATCACGTTGCTTCGGAACTGGCTCGGCGCGGATGGGCGCCAGCATTGACGCGAGACGGTCTCGAGCGGACGGACATTCTTGCCGTGAAGACGGAAGGGCTGGAGCGTCATCTCGTCGAGATTCAGGTGAAGACCGCGCGAGGTCGAGACATGAAGGGCATCAGCTGGCCGCTCGGATCAAAGTCGCAATCCCCGAGTCGGCACGACCGCGAGTTCTTTGTTCTTGTCGCCGTCCCCACAGACCTCGCGCAGAATCCGAGGACTTTCGTGGTGCCGCGGGTACACGTCGCGGCGGCAGCGTGGATCGAGCACATGAATTGGCTCACTGACCCGAACGCGCCCGCTGGAAAGCGCAATGCGCCCGTCGATCGTGCACGTGTGTCACTGGGCACCTTCACGGGTTACGAAGGTCGTTGGGACCTGCTGGAGGTAGTCCAGTCGGACGTCCCCGTGCTCCTGCCTCCCAAGTATCGAGAGTTCGCGCTCTCGACCCGTGTCGGTCTGCCACCCAAGCACGAATGGTGCAACGGCGTACCGTCTTGGTGATCATCATCACCCGTCCGGGAAGTGCAGATTGAGCAAATCTCCTTCATCGCTGACTTCGGCGTTAGAGTCCGTACATGGATAACGAAACGCCGGCTGAGAACGACCCGATCGCCTGGCGTTTTGGTGGCGCGGCGGACAACATCGAGGGGCAGGCCCCCGCCGCCGACCTTATGGGGGCGGCCCGTGATGCGATAAGTCTGGATTTTGGTCTTGGCGGTCAGCTTGCCGCGATAGACCCCGAGGTTGCGGGCATCGGCCAGCCGCGAA
>CAYWZI010000103.1:0-5361 GCA_964462815.1 uncultured Microbacteriaceae bacterium | reverse complement strand
GAGGGGCAGGCCCCCGCGGCAGGCTCAGTCTTGTCGCCCCGAGATGAGATCGGTCTTCTCATTGCGGATAGTGAAGGGCGAATCGGGGATGTTTATCGCCTAGACCGCGAAGGCCTCAGCGCCGAGCAGATCGCGGAGCGCTTGAACGTTGAGACACAAGGCTTCGTTTACTCTTACCGCTACATGATCGAGGCCGCCCTTGACGGGAAAGGCACAACGGGAGATTCTCGCCGCCGACAAGCCATTAGCGCCCTCAACGGCCTCGCCAAACGAGGGCGCGGAGTTCTCTCGCCTGAGGCCTTCCGACTTCTACAGGCCAACATCGCGGCGGTCGAGAACTCTGCACAGGACAGTGACCCCGTAGGTGAGGCGCAGGCTGACATTGAAGACGAACAGTCTGCAAGCCTCACGCTCGCAGAGCTTTCTGGTGTTCCGGGCATTTACGCGTTCTCCTACGGGTGGTATCTGGAGAGCCTTGTCGACCAGCAGCGCGGAAACACTTAAATCAAGGTTGGCCACGCATCGGACGTCGCTGCAAGGATCCAGCAGCATACTTCGGGTGCCCGTACTCACATGCCTGAGCCTCTTGCGCTTATTCGGGTGTACTCGGTGCAAGATCGAGACTCGGCGGCCACGGAGAAGACGTTCCACGAACTACTCGAGAATGCCGGGCACGCAAACCCTCGCCGAACGGGCAAGTCAAGGAGTGAGGTCGGCAAGGAGTGGTATCTCACGAATGAGGATTTCCTCGACAGCATTGCGAAAGCCTTGGGCTTGAGGACTTTGTACATTGGAAGGTCTGAGTTCGCTGGCGATTGAAGGGTGCCCTGCCCCGTTCATCGAGGTCTTGGCGGCGGACCTTGACGAGGAGCATTCACTTCCTGTAGCTTCCGAGAGAACTTTACTTTCTAATGAAGGGGCCATCACGTGGCGCTTATCCAGTGTCGTGAGTGCAGTGCGGACATCTCTGACTCAGCTGCAACCTGTCCTCGATGCGGAGTTTCGGCTCCCGGTGGAACCGGGACTCTCACCTTTGTTCGTCCCAGCCTCATGAACGGCGCGATCGGTCTGGAGATCTGGGTCGACGGACATCCTTATGGGCGGTTGCGGGCTACGGGTCGCTTGAGCATTCCGATCGGGCCCGGCAACCATCACGTCGAAGCGATAACCAGCCAAGGAAAGTCCGGCGTGGGAACTATCTCTACGGCGAGCGGTGAGAAGACGGTCACCGTTGCGCTCAGTGTGATGGGTACGCCGAAGTTCAGCTAGGCGTCGACCCAGCCTCTCGTTCGTATCTGCGAGCAAAGGTAAAGATGTCGGCCCGCCCTGTACGCAGCCGCCGTTACACGACTCGGCGTAGTCTGGGAACGTGATCACGTCTCGCACCGAAGCATTATTGGCCGATGCATAAAGTGGCAGCGTGAGCATCCTCATCCGCTCGGCAGGTGGCAGCTGGAGCGAACCCAGTTTCAACGGCTACGCCAACGAGGCGTCGCTGCAGCAACTGATCTCCGAGCATCCTTCTCTCATTCCCGGGGTATCCGAGCGCGCAATCGCATGCCGTGAATTCTCGAGCGGGGTCGGGCCGGCCGACGTCGTGATTCTTGATGAGTCGGGTGCCATCACGCTGGTCGAGTGCAAACGGGCCGCGAATCCGCAGGTCCGGCGCGAAATCGTCGGTCAGGTGCTCGACTACGCGTCGCGGCTGTGGGGCATGCGGGTCGATGAGTTTGAGGCGGCATGGCGTCGGGCGGCGAAGACCGACACATCACCGCTCGCGTCCTTCGACGAGCAGGGCGCGGAGACCCGTGAGGGCTTGGCCGAGAATCTTGAGGCAGGGCGGATGCGGCTCGTGCTCGCCGTCGACCAGGTGAATGATGACCTGAAGCGCATCGTTGAATACCTGAACTCGATCACGCTGTGGGAGGTTGCGGTCTTCGTCATCGAGCTGCAGCGCGCGCAGCACGACGTAGTGGAGGTGCTCATCCCGACCGCGTACGGCGCTGAGTTGGCCAGCGCTAAGGGTCGGCATGACCGAGCAGTTCGCGAACGATGGCCGGTTGAGGCTTTTGTGGAGTGGGGTGAGCAGCATGATCCCGAAGGTGTGCGCGCCTTTCAGGCGCTGCGGGAGCGGCTGTTGCAGCTCGGGTGGCGGATGAACGGCGGTCGAGCATCCACGCCGTCCATGAATGCCAGTATCGAGGTTGGCGCATTGGGCGGAGTCAGGAAGTGGCCCCTTACCTTCCACGCCGACGAGCAGCGCGGGTTGCACTTGAATCTTCGATTCACTGACTTCGTCGGCACACCTGAATTGGCGGAGAACATCGCCGTCGCGGTCAACGATGCCGTGCCGGGAATCATCGAAATCGATCGAGTGCGAGCGGTTTCGTTCGCGACCAAGCCTCGCATTTACTTCTCTCAACTGGGCCAAGATCGTGCCGCGGCATTCGCTGACGCTGTTACGAGGGCGTTGGGCGACACTTAACCCCCACGGGGGGCTTCGAGATGCCCTCATTTCTGGTTCGATGGACTCATGACTGCCGACGACCTCAATGCCCCCGGAACCTCAGCTGCTCGCGAGTACGAGCGCCGCAAAGCTAACGACGAGGCGAAGCTGCGTGCCAAGTGGGGCAAGCTTGGCGGGGTCGCCGTCGCGCTCTCGGACGAGAAGCAGAGCACCAAGGCCTGGAGCAGTGGGGCCGCCGGCGAGGCGGCCGTGGGGGCTCGGCTTGACGGGTTGGCGTCGGAGAGCATCCGTGTGATGCATGATCGGCGCATTCCGCGATCGAAGGCCAACATTGATCACATGGTCGTGACGCCGGGCGGGGTGTGGGTGATCGACACGAAGCGGTATGTCGGCAAGGCGCCCGAGAAACGGGTGGAGGGGGGCATCATTCGGCCGCGGGTAGAGCTGCTGATGGTCAAGGGGCGCGACAAGACGGCGCTCGTCGACGGTGTGCTCAAGCAGGTGGGGCACGTGCGTGAGGCGGCGGGGGAGGTTCCGGTGTTCGGCGTGCTGTGTTTCGTCGATGCTGACTGGGGGTTGTTCGCCGATGCGTTCGACGTGAACGGGGTGCACGTGGTGTGGCCGAAGAAGTTGGCGGGGATGATTGGCAAGGTGCCCGACGCGGGGGTAGACGTGGCGGCGGTGGCGGACCAGATCTCGCGGCACTTCGTACGTGCGTGAGCTAAATGTGAATGGCGAGCGCGCTTACTTGCACTTAGCGGCCTAAGTGAAGGTAAGGCGACGACTTGTTCACGCCTTCACTGCTGCGACGGCGGGCTTCAACGCGAGGGTCAGGTGAAGGGTTGCGGCGAGGCGCGCGAGAGTGTCGGTGGTTGGGTTAGCGACCCCGGTCTCGATGCGGCTGATCTCTGCCTGCTGTAGCCCGCTGAGCTCGGCGAGCGCGGGCTGGCTCAAGCCGTGAGCGATACGCGCCGCCTTTAGCTGGGCGCCAAGGGCCGCGCGTGCGTCGAGTTCTGCGCGAAACGTCTCTGCAGCAGCTTCGTAGACGCGCACGGTGTCGGCGGACCAGGTCGTGCGTGCTCGCGCTGCGAGTTCCGAAAATGGCTTACTCATGAGTGTCCCTCCCGCTTCGATTATGTGCCAAAGCACATACTGACGTCTAGGTGTCATCTCGACCGACGCCACTTCTTGAGCATCGAACATGCTCGATCGATCTCTTTCTGCTGGCGCCGCGACGACGGGTCTCGACCTTTGTCGTAGCCATGCAGGAGCAAAACGATCTGGTCGCCGTGGAAGGTGCAGAAGATGCGAATGCTGACGCGACGGTGGTTGCCGGCCCTGGAGGTCTCTGCCCGGCCCGCCAGGCTGAGGATCGCATCGAGAGAGCGTTGGATGCGGAACTCAAACAGTCCGTCTCCCAGAGGCTTGCCCCAGCCGCCGTCGAATGCCGCGATGCCGTGCGCGGCAAGCACAGTCGTCAGCGAAGCTTCGACGACCGGTTGTTCGTATGGCTTGAGGCCGAGATAGAAGCGCTCGAAGCTGCTGTCGAAGTACTCGATCGTCCAGAGGGGCACCGAGGCAGGGTAGGGCCGTGGCGCGGGTTCCATCGGCGTACTCCACAGCTTTTGCTGCCCATGCGGCGGCTTTGGCAAACAGCGAGAGAGCATCCCGAAGCCGCTGACGCGCGCAAGGGAAGTCAGCGCACTAGAGTCGCCGCATGCCCGCCGACCCGACCGACCACTGGACGCCCGTCGGCGTCGTGTTCGATAGCGACCCCATTGAGATCGACGGGGTGAACCCGTGGGAGCACTCGTGGCACCGCTCCGACGAGATCGCTTACGTGCGGCACCCGGGCTACCCCACCCAGGTGCACGACATGTCGGTCTATGTCATGACGGTCGAGGGTCGCGACATCCTGTTTGCGGCGGGCGAGCTCTCGAACGGGGTCTGGGGCTTCTACCGCCCGTGGCCCGAACGGTCGGAGCCTCGCTC
This sequence comes from uncultured Microbacteriaceae bacterium, assembly GCA_964462815.1. Lineage (GTDB taxonomy): Bacteria > Actinomycetota > Actinomycetes > Actinomycetales > Microbacteriaceae > Microcella. The sequence goes on along the minus strand of CAYWZI010000103.1, from coordinate 902 downwards.
AGCGTGAGCTGTTCGCGGTGCGCCCCCGCACGATGCCGATGAACTCATCGACCAAGGGATGCGCCCCCACGATCGGCCACAAGAGCGAAATGCGGGTGTCGACCCCGTCGGCGAGAGGTCGTGCCACCACGTCTTTGCGCGAGTGGGCGCGGGCGACCGACTGGGGCATGACGGCGACTCCGACGTTGGCGGCCACGAGTTCGATCGCCGCTTCGCCGCTGTCGGTAAGCAGGTCGACGGTGAGTACGGCGAGATCGTCGAGGCTGTCAAGATCCGCCAGGGTCAGGCTGTCGAGGCTCGCCGGGAGTGAACCGCGCGGAGTCACGACCACCGGCGACTCGCGGTAGAGCTCGATGGCGTGGCGATCATCGTCGGCCGAAGTGTCGCGCACGAGAGCCATGTGCGCGCTGCCGGTGGCGAGGGCCTCGAGCGCAGCATCCTGATTCATCGGAGTCAGCTCGAGGCGACCGCGGGGCCGGCGTTCGCGCCAGATGCGCTCCCACTTGCCGGGCGTCACGCCGGGCACGAAGGCGACCTGCAGTGGGCTGTGTTTCTGAAACACCTGTCGCGGTTCGGGCATGGGTTCAGGCTAGCCGCGTGTAGCGCGGGCCCCGGCCTCCCGTACGCTCGACACCATGACCGATGCCCCGCGCGAAGACCGCCGCCAGCAGCCGAAGCCCAAGAAAGAGCAGCTGCTGAGCCCCGCGACGGCGGCCAAGAAGCTCAACCTCTACCTGCCGGCGACGCCCGAGGAGTTTCGCGCGACGCCCATCTCGCGCACCGCGTTGCAGGCGCTGAGTGACAGCCCGCCCGAGTGGCTCGCGACTCTGCGCCGCGAAGGCCCGCACCCGCGCGACGAGGTCTCGCGCCGCCTGGGCGTGTCGAACTCGGCACTCGCCCGC
>CAYWZI010000102.1:0-8641 GCA_964462815.1 uncultured Microbacteriaceae bacterium | reverse complement strand
CCAGCGACATCGATCACCCAGGCCGCGATGTAGGTGTAGAACGTGGCGTGGCCGAGGGTGACGAGAACGACCGTCGCACACAGCACCATGACGGGCGCGAAAGTTGCGTCGCGCACGGCAGAGAACCGCGCGCGTTCGGGCGCATCCGTCACCCGGTGTTCAACGGGGGGCAGCACCACGACGATAAGCAGAGCGATCACGACGACGAGCCCGGCGATGACGCCAAACGACACCCGCCAGCCCACCGCGGCACCCAAGAGCGTGCCGAGCGGGAGGCCAGCGACACTCGCCACGGTGGCGCCGCCCGTCGCGATTGCGACGGCACTCGCGAGACGCTGGGGCGCGACGAGCCGCGCAGCGTAGGGCGTCACGACGGCCCAGAAGACACCGTGCGCGGCACCACCGATGACGCGCGCGATCAGGAGAACTGCATAGCCAGGAGCGAGCGCGGCAATCACGTTGGCGACGGCGAACACCGCAAGCAGCGCCAGGAGCAACCGCTTGCGGGGCACGGTGCGCGTTGCGTGGGTGAGGGGTGCTGTCGCCACTACGACGGTGCCCGCGAAGACCGTGATGAGCATGCCGACCTGGGCTTCAGTGATGCCAAGCTCGTCGGTGAGCTGCGGCAAGAGGCCGATGGGCAGAAACTCACTCGTGACCGCCACGAAAATGCCCGCCGACAACAGCAGCAGTGAAAACCAGGGCAGGCGCACGCGCTCAGCGTAGCCGCGCATCGGTGACCCGCGAGCGCGAATAGGCTGAGATGGTGAGCAGCACTCCCCACCACTGGATCGTGACAATTGTCTGCGACGACCGTCCCGGCATCGTGCATGCCGTTACGGGCGCGATCGTCGAGGCCGAGGGCAATATCACCGAACTGCAGCAGTTCTCGAGCCTCGACTCGGGTCGATTCTTCTTACGCCTGCAAACCGAGACCGCGACCGATCACGACGAGTTGCGCGCCGCCCTTGATCCCGTGATCGAGCGCTACGGCATGCAGTGCCGTATCGACGCCGTCGGGCGGCCCTTGCGCACACTCGTGCTCGTCTCGAAGGCCGCGCACTGCCTCAACGACCTGCTCTTCCGTCAGCGCAGCGGCCACCTCCCCATCGAGATTCCGCTCGTGCTCGGCAACCACCCCGACCTTGCCGAGCTCGCCGCGTTCTACGACGTGCCGTTCGAGTCGCGCGCGGTCACCACCACCGACGAGAAGGCGGCGTTCGAGCGCCGCATTCTCGAGGTCGTCGAGCAGCACGACATCGAGCTCGTCGTGCTCGCGCGCTACATGCAGATTTTCTCGCCGGAGCTCTGCGCCGCCCTCGAGGGTCGCGCCATCAACATCCACCACTCATTCCTTCCCGGCTTCAAGGGCGCCAACCCGTACAAGCGGGCCCACGCTCGCGGCGTCAAGCTCATCGGGGCGACCGCGCACTTCGTCACGAGCGACCTCGACGAGGGGCCGATCATCGAGCAGAACGTCGTTCGCGTCGACCACTCGCGGTCGCCCGACGAGCTTGTCGTGATCGGGCGCGATGAAGAGAGCCGAACGCTCAGCCAGGCCGTGCGCTGGTTCGCCGAAGACCGCGTTTTGCTCGACGGGCAGCGCACCATCATCTTCCGGTAGTGGTCGTCGGGCGCGACAACCCGATCAGCCCCTGCGTCGCCCTCATTGCGCCGTCAGTGGTCGCCCAGCAAACGCTGTTGATGCACTCAGCAAATCTCCACGTGGGGCCACCAGGCTCGTCTGAGGCCGTCGCATTCACGAATAGAGAGTCCGGCCTCGAGCTACTGATTTCTCAGGAGACACCGTGACCCGCATGATGACTGGCCCCGCGCGTACGCGGGCCGCCCGACGCGCTGCCCCTGCCGCAGCCGCAGCCGCGCTCGTCGGCACGCTGACGGGGTGCGCAACCGCCGTCGAGGCTGAGAGCGAGGCCGCGGCCCCTGTCAACGCCAGCTACCGAGACGGCAGCTTTCAGGCGGACGGCCCCTACGAATCACCCGCCGGAGGCGAGAGCATCATCGTCATTGTCGAGCTCGAGAACGACATCGTCACGGACGTCCAAATCGGGCTCTACCCCACGAGTGCGACGAGTTCGAAGTACCAGAGCGAGTTCTCCATGGGCATCGGCGAGCTCGTGATCGGTCGCGACATTGACGAGCTTGACGTGACCGTCGTGGCGGGGTCGTCATTGACGAGCATCGGGTTTCGCGAGGCTCTCGACGTGATCAAGGCGGATGCTCTCGAGAGCTGACGCGGGCGCAGCCTCACCTCCCACCGGAGTCACAGCAAACATTCACACATGACCGACATTCTGAACGTTGTTCGACCGTGTGCTGACAGCGGCGCACTCTCACTGACCGGCTTGCCCCTGCGGCAAGAAGGCTCGAGCTCTCCGGAGGAGCGTTGGCTACTATGACCTCCCGCACGCGCACTCGTCTCGCGGGCGCCGCCGCACCCGTCGGTGCTGCTGCGGCTCTCATTGGCACGCTTTCGGGCTGCGCAGCAGCGACCGAGGCCGAGGCCGAAGTTCCCGTCGACGCAAGCTATCGAGACGGCAGCTATCAGGCGAACGGCACCTACCAGTCGCCCAACGGCGCCGAGAACATCATCGTCGTGATCGAGTTGCAGAACGACATCGTGACCGACGTCACCATCATCACGAACCCGAACAACCCGACCACGGCCAACTATCAGAGCCAGTTCGCCGACGGCATCGCTGAGGTCGTGATTGGCGAAGACATCGACTCGCTGAACGTCACGGTGGTCGCAGGGTCGTCCTTGACGGGCAACGGATTCCGCGAAGCCCTCAGCGCGATCAAGGCGGATGCACTCGAAAGCTGAGGCACAGCCGACCACGGCGGGGCCATCGAGCTTTGACGCAATCGGAGTGCCGTGGCGCATCGGGGTGGGCGGCGCGGCGGCGCGGCAAGATTCGCTCGGTGAGCCTCTGACCGACGACGACCTCGCTGCGGTCACCGCGCGCATCGAGCGGTTCGATCGCGACTGGTCACGCTTCCGCGACGATTCGCTTGTCGCCCGCATCGCCCGAACTGCTGGAACCTGGCGCCTCCCCGCCGACGCCGGGCCTCTTCTCGAGGTCTACGAACGGTTGTTCGCGTTGACGGATGCCCGCCTGAGCCCCCTCGTCGGCGCCTCGCTTGAGCGGCTCGGCTATGACGCCGCGTATCGCCTGGTCCCCTCGGGAGACCCGTTGCCCGCCCCGCGCTGGGCCGACGCAATCGCACTTCGGCACACCGCCGAGGGGATCGAACTCGACACAGTGTCGCCCGTGACCATCGACGTCGGCGCCGCCGGCAAGGGCTACCTCGTCGACCTCGTCGGCGAGGTGCTCGCCGCCCGCGGCGTAACCGAGACACTGATCGATGCGAGTGGTGATGTGCGCGTGCGGGGTGAGCGCAGCATCCGCGTCGCCCTGGAACACCCGGGCGACCCGTCGAAGGCGGTCGGCGTCGCAGAATTGCGCGACGGTGCCTTGTGCGGCTCTGCAGTGAACCGGCGAGCCTGGGGCGACGGCCTGCACCACATCGTTGACGCCCTGACCGGCCGGCCTGTTGCTGATGGAGTGGTCGCCACCTGGGTGCTCGCCGAGACGGCCCTCGTCGCCGACGCCCTGGCGACCGCGATGTTTTTCGCCGAACCCGCGCGTTTGAGCGAGGTTTTTGCGTTCCAATGGGTTCGACTGAGTACGCACCGCGGGCTTGAGTCGAGCGCCGGGTTTCGAGGGGAGCTGTTCGCGTGAGAGCACGGATTGATGCGCTGACCGGTCGGGTCAGCATGTACCGGCTGGCGACGATCACCCTCGTCATTGTGCTCGCGCAAGCGGTGCTCTTCGCTTTTCTCGGCGCGATCGGCCCCGACCCCTACGCGATTCTTGGCACCCTCGGTGTCGTGCTCGTGGCCACGCTCGGCGCCAACGAGGTCGCAGCACGGTTGGCCCGCGTCGTGCCGCACCGCGAGTCGAGCGTCATCACTGCGCTCATCGTCACGTGCATCGTTCTGCCGAGCCTCACGACGCCAGGTCTCGTCGCGGCAGCGGGCGCGGGCGTGATCGCAGCACTGTCGAAGTACCTCATCGTTTGGCGCGGCCGTCACCTGCTGAACCCCGCGGCGACGGGTGTGCTCATCGCCGGAATCCTTGGTTACTACGCGGGGCAAGGCGTCGGGTTCTGGTGGATCGCAACCCCCGCACTGCTGCCAGCAGTTGCGGTCGGAGCCCTGCTCCTCCTCGATCGCACGCGGCGCCTCGACGTTGGTCTCATCTTCATCGGTCTCGCCATCGTGCTCATCGGAGTTCGGCTCGTCGTCACGGGTACTGCTCCGCTCGGCGCAATCACGACGGTGCTGCAGCTGTTTCCCGTGGTGTTTCTTGCGGGCTTCATGCTCAGCGAACCCCTCACTCTTCCGCCGCGGCGCTGGCAGCAGTGGCTCACGGCCGCAGTTGTCGCCGTCGCATTCTCGATTCCGTTCAGCGCCGGACCGATCTACACCTCGCCCGAGCTCGCCCTCATCATCGGCAACATCGTGGCCTTCGCGGTCTCGCGCCGCAGCGGATTCTCCGTGCGCCTGCTCGAGCAGCGGCCCCTCTCGCCAGCCGCCACAGAGTGGCTCTTCGAACCCTCGCGCGCCGTACGGTTCGAGGCCGGGCAGTACCTCGAACTTCACCTGCCCCACGCCGCCGATATTCGTGGACTGCGTCGCACGTTCTCGATCGCGTCGGCACCTGAGCGCGCGGCGACCGACGCCGAGCCTCGCGTCGCAATCGGCATGCGCATGCCCGAGGGCGGCAGCTCGTTCAAGGCCGCACTCGCCGCTCTCGAGCCAGGCACGCGCATTGCGGTTACCCAGATCGCGGGCGACTTCGTTCTGCCGCACGACAGCACCCAGCCCCTGCTGTTGCTCGCCGGCGGAATCGGCATGACCCCCTTCGCGAGCCAGCTAGCGAGCCTTGTCGCGCGCGGCGAGCAGCGCGACATCGTCGTGGTCGTCGTGCCGTCGAACCCCGACGAGGTGCTCTACCGCGAGACGATCGAGGCGGCGAACGCCCGCCTGGTCGTTCTGTCACGCGATGAGCTGACGTCGGATGCCCTGCGCGACGCCGTACCCGACCTCGCGTCGCGGCGAGCCTTCGTCTCGGGGCCGCCCGCGGTCGTCGCCGCAGCGCGCACCGCCCTGCGCCGCGCGGGCGCGAAGCGTGTGCAGACCGACTACTTCGCGGGCTACTAGGCCCTTCGAAAGCGGCATTCATCAGGGTTTTCGCCGTGCGCGAAACTCTGGCACTCTCATGGGTCGAGTGCTAACATCGTCGTAGTTGAGTCAGTGTGACTCAACTCTTGAAGACCGTCCCGCCTTCGGCGGGCGACGTGAAGGAGAACGACACGATGAGTATGATCTTCGACCCGTTCCGCGAGCTCGACCGCGTCGCCGCGAGCCTGCTCGATCGCCGTGAGAACCCTCGCGTTATGCCGATGGATCTCTACCGAGACAACGACCACTACGTCTTGACAGCCGACCTTCCCGGTATCGACCCCGGCTCTGTCGATGTCGACGTCGACGGTCAGTTGCTGACGATCCGGGCTGAGCGCACTCCCCGATCGAACGAGGGTGTGCAGTGGCTCGCTCGTGAGCGCGCGGCAGGCACGTTCTTGCGCCAACTCACTCTCGGCAAAGACATCGACACCGAACAGATCTCGGCGCACTACGAGAACGGCGTGTTGAGCGTCATGATCCCGGTTCTTGAGAAGGCGAAGCCGCGCAAGATCGACGTCGTGACGTCTTCCGAGCGCCACGAGGTGTCGGCCTAGGCCGAGGAACGCCCGCTCGACACGGGCCTCGACCCGAATGGGTCGGGGCCCTTCGTCGTCCGCGCGCGTGGAGAGTCGATTCCCGGCCCGGGCGCCGCGCCCGCGCGAACAGCGCGTAGTGCTCCGACAATTGCCACAAGGTCGACGACCTCCTGGAGGGCTGCTCCGACGATCGCGGGCATCAAGCCGAACGCCGCCACGACCATCAGGCCCACCGAGATAACGATGCCGAGCCAAATGCTCTGCAGTGCGATACGCACGGTGCGTTGGCCGATCGCCACCGCCCAGGCAACCCGCGCGATGTCGTCGAGCAGGATCACCACATCAGCCGACTCGCTCGCCGCTGTCGACCCCTTCGCCCCCATGGCGATGCCCACGTCGGCTACCGCGAGCACGGGCGCATCGTTGACGCCGTCTCCCACCATGACGACGGGCCGCGGCCGGGCGTCGCGGATGAGGCGAACCTTGTCTTCGGGCAAGCACTCGGCGTGCACTTCGGTGATGCCAAGAGCGCTCGCGATCGGGCCTGCCGTCGTGCCGACGTCACCCGTGACCATCAGGGTGCGGGTGACTCCGAGCGAACGCAGAGCAGCGAGAGTGTCGGCGGCATCGTCGCGGACAGCATCCCGCAGCACGACGACGCCAGCGAAGTGACCGTCGACAGCCGCGTAGATGACGGCTTCGCCGCTCGCACCGACATGCCGCGCCAGATCGCTCGCGTGCTCGGCAACGAAAGCAGGTTTGCCCACGACAACTTCTCGGCCCGCGATGGTGGCGATCACGCCGTGAGCGGCCACCTCGCGCGCGTCGTGCGCCTCGAGCAACGGCAGTGCGCGATCGAGCGCTGCGCGCTGCAGCGACTCGGCGAGCACGTGCGATGAGTAGCGCTCGGCAGAGCCGACCAATTGGACGAGCTCGTCGTCGGTGAAACCCGGCTGGGCGTGGGCGCCCACAACCGTCGGCCGGCCGACGGTCAGGGTGCCCGTTTTGTCGAACGCCACGGTGCGCGCTCGCGCGAGCTTCTCGAGTGACCCTGCATTCTTCATGACGATGCCGCGCTTAGCCGCGCTGCTCATTCCGCCCATGAAGGCGACGGGCGCGGCAATCAGCAGGGGGCACGGCGTCGCCACGACGAGCACTTCAGCAAAACGAACGGGGTCGCCGCTGAGGGCCCACGCAAGGCCCGCGATCACGAGCGAAACAGCCGTGAACGGCAGCGCATAGCGGTCAGCGAGCCGAACGAGCGGGGCCTTGCTCGAGGCCGCCTCTCGCACAAGTTCGACGATGCGCTGGTACTGCGACTCGGCGGCGACCGAGGTCGCGACGATCTCGATGGCCCCCGCACCGTTGACGGCGCCGCTCAGAACAGTGTCGCCGGTGACTTTGTCGGCCGGAAGGCTTTCTCCCGTGAGGGACGACTCGTCGAAGCTCGCTTGATCACTCACGAGAGCACCATCGACGGGCACGATCTCGGCGGGGCGCACGAGCAATCGGTCACCCACGCGCACCTCATCGGCAGGCACGTCGATAAGCTCGCCGCTCGGCGCAATGCGGTGCGCCTGTTGCGGCACCCGGTCGAGCAGTGCACGCAACTCCCGTTGAGCACGGCCAGCTGCGGCCACCTCGAGCGCTTCGCCGCCCGTGAGCATGAGCACGATCACGAGACTCGCCCAGTACTCGCCGACGACAACGGTCGCGACGATCGCGGTCACGGCAAGAATGTCGAGCCCAAACTGGCGCGCCAGCATCCCGCGCACCATGTGAGCAGCCTCGAGCGCGGCGATGCCGAGGGCGTAGAGCGAGATCAGCCAGCGTGCTGCCAGTTCGAGCCCACTCAGAGCGAGCACGCCCGCCACGAGCCCGATCGCGACCGTCAACGCCACAAGGGGGAAGCGACGAATGGTGGCACGCATAAAGGTCACGATCTCGGTCTACCCCGAAACCCTGCGGATCACCAGTGCCAGAAGACCCCACGGGCGGTGGGGGCCGCTACGTCACACGCTCTGCCTCGAGATGAGCGAGAGCCTCGCGCCCGCCGGTGACGTAGGCCTTCCACGACCGATCGTTCACGGCCAGCCGAGCCCACTGAGCGCCCCAGTCGGTTGATTGTGGCAGCGCGGCACCTGCCCGAGCGGCCCGCAACGCGTCACCGAGTGCCGCGGCGGCACCTTCGTGGTACTTCGCAGCAGGCAACTTCTCGCGCGACAACGTGCACAACGACTCACGGCCGGCGGCGGCCGTGAGCGCCTCGAAAGCTGCCGCGCGAGCGGCAGCTACTCGCGTAACCTCGTCCGTCACGCGATGGTCAACAGGTGCAGCGGTCGGCCTGAGCGACACCCTCGAGCGCCTGCTCGATGTGCTGGCCGCAGCCCGACCAGGTGATCTTGCCGCAAGCGGAGCAACGGGCGGGAGAGCACATGGGGACACCTTTCACTGATTGCCGCGCTCCATCAAGCGCGCGTGATCAGAATACCCCCGGGGGTATATTTTCGCAAGCGGCACAGAGAATGGGTGAACGACGGATGCCCGAGGCACGTGGCCCCGGGCATCCACTCAATTCTTTTCTGGCGTTAGGCGAGTCGCGATTGCAGGTTCTCATCGATCGCAGCCAAGAAGTCTTCCGTCGTCTGGAACGGCTGCTCGGCACTGATGAGAATCGCGAGGTCTTTCGTCATCGTGCCGCTCTCGACCGTCGTGATCACGACGTCTTCGAGGGTTTCGGCAAAGGTGATGAGGGCCTGGTTGCCGTCGAGCTTGCCGCGGTGCATGAGCCCGCGAGTCCACGCGAAGATCGACGCGATCGGGTTGGTCGACG
>CAYWZI010000101.1:3271-8712 GCA_964462815.1 uncultured Microbacteriaceae bacterium | reverse complement strand
TGGCGCCGACGAGGTCGGTGGCGTCGAGCTCATCGAGAAGGTCGCGGGCGGCTACACCGCCTTCGACTCGGCGGTGTCGACCCCCGAGCTCATGGGCCAGGTTGGTCGACTCGGAAAGGTGCTTGGCCCCCGCGGTCTCATGCCCAACCCGAAGACCGGCACCGTGACCCCCGATGTCGCCAAGGCTGTCACCGACATCAAGGGCGGCAAGATCGAGTTCCGCGTCGACAAGCACGCCAACGTGCACTTCATCATCGGCAAGACCGCGTTCACCGCTGAGCAGCTGCACGACAACCTCAAGGCGGCGCTCGACGAGGTCATGCGGCTGAAGCCGTCGAGCTCGAAGGGGCGTTACCTCCAGAAGGGCTCGCTCTCGACGACGTTCGGCCCCGGCATTCCGCTCGACGTCAACGTCATCTGAGTTGATTGCTGCGCCGCCGCCACTGCGGCGCGACGCACGAATGGCCCCGCTTCGGCGGGGCCATTCGCGTTTCGGGAGCCGGCCGAGGCGTCGCTCCCGAGGCGGGCAGAATGGGGGGATGCTCGAGTCGACGGTCGCCGTGCGCCGCGCGCAGCCGGCCGAGGCCGCGGCGTTGCACGATCTCGCTACGCTGACGTTTCCGCTCGCGTGCCCGCCGTCGACGACGGAGGCAGCAAAAGCCGCGTTCATCGACCAGCATTTGAGCCGCGCCGCGTTCGAGCAGTACCTCGCCGACTCGCAGCGGCTGGTACTCGTGGCGGCGCGGGGCGATGAACTTGTCGGCTACGCGATGCTCGTTCACGGCGAGCCGGTCGACCCCGATGTCGCGGCCGTCGTGCGGGGCCGCCCCACGGTGGAGCTGAGCAAGCTCTATGTGCATCCGGCCCACCACGGGGGCGGGGTGGCGCTGGCGCTCGTCGAGCAGGCAGCGCACGCCGCGGTGGACGACGGTGCGGTGAGTGTGTGGCTCGGGGTGAACATCCACAATGCCCGAGCCAATCGGTTCTATGACAATGCTGGCTTTGCGGTCGTCGGCCGCAAAGGTTTCCTCGTCGGCGACGTTGTCGAAGACGACTTTGTGCGCGAGCGCCCCCTGGAGGGCTCGGGCTTCACTCGCGAGCGATTTCGATAGCGATCTTGCCGCGAGTGTGTCCGGCGTCGATGAGCTGGTGTGCCTCGGCGACCTGCTCAAGCGGCACGACCCGGTCGAGGTGAACGCGGAGGTCGCCCGCGTCAAACATGCGGGTCAGCACGGCGAGGGTCGCGGCGCTCGGTGACAGCTTGTAGGTCGTCGCGCGCACGCCGGCAGCCTCGGCCTCATCAAGCATGGTGGGCCAACTGCCGGTCGGCGCATTGATGATGAGACCACCCGGTCGAAGGGTCGTGAGCGATCGGCTGCCCGTATCGTCGTGCACGTTGCCGATCAGGTCGATCACGACATCGTGCTGCGAGACCTCGTCGTCGAATCGGCTCGTCGAGTAGTCAATGACACGGTGTGCCCCCAGCTCACGCACGAACGACACGTTGCGCGTCGAGCAGGTCGCCGTGACGGTGGCCCCGAAGTAGGAGGCGAGTTGCACCGCGAAATGGCCGACACCGCCGGCACCCGCGTGAATCAGCATGCGTTGGCCCTCGTGCGCCCGCGCGACCTCAACGACCATGCCCCAGGCGGTCAAGGCGGCGAGGGGCACCGCGGCGGCCTCGGTGAAGCTGAGACTGGTGGGTTTCGGTGCGAGGAACATCTCGGGCACAGCCGCGAACTCGGCGTGTGTGCCGTCGTAGCGAGGAACGAGTGTCATACCGTACACGGCGCGCCCGGGCTGAAGCGGGTGCGCTTCATAGACGGCGTCCTCGACAATGCCCGCCAGGTCGTGGCCGAGAATCACCGGGTGTGAGCGGATCGCCGCCGCAGCCCCGCGGCCAGCACGAGTCTTCGCATCGATGGGGTTGATGCTCGATGCCAGCAATCTCACCAGCACGTCACCACCCGCGCGCACCGGCATCGGCCAATCCGCCGCTTCGATGACCTCAGGCCCACCGACTCCCGTCGCGACCATTGCGCGCATCGTCACCATGGCACACTCCTCTCGGTGCGGTGCCTCCAGTGAACACGACTCGGAGGTCAGGCACGTTAACGGCGTGTCACGATGTCGAAAAGTGAGCCGTTGAGTCCCCCTTTTTGGGGACCGCTTCACCCCCGGAGGGGGGACTGTGAACAGCAGCCCGGGGCCGCACACTGGAAGACAACGGGGGACATATCCGGTCCCCCACAGTGCGGACATCATCGACCGAGCACCCCTCTTGATCGAGATGGCTGCACTGGCCGAGAATCGCAACCCGAGGTGCCCCCCATGCTGTCCGTCCCCTTCCTGATGATCGTGTCGCTGACCGCGTTCATCGCCGTCATTGCGCGCATCGCTGGCGTGGGAGGACGCACGACGCGTGGGGCGCACCGCGCCTGAGTCGCCCGAAACGACTCTGGGGGCCCCGGCTGCATCCCCCGCGGCCGGGGCTCATCTCGTTAACGGTGATCTCGGCGACTTTGCAGGCTCCAAGCAGGCTCATAGGTTTGTGGGGCTGACTGGACTCATGGCTGACGACACGCTTCCCGAGACTCCGCGCCTCACTCGCCCCGACGGCTCGCCCGTTCGAGCCCTCGTCGTCGACGATGAGCCCTCGCTCGCCGAGCTCGTCTCGATGGCGCTGCGATACGAGGGGTGGGATGTTCGCACGGCGTTGACCGGCCAGCAAGCCCTTCAGCACGGTCGCGAGTTCGCGCCCGATGTCGTCGTGCTCGACATCATGCTTCCCGACCTCGACGGCCTGGAGGTGCTGCGCCGATTGCGCGCTGACGGCACCGACGTGCCCGTGCTCTTCCTGACGGCGAAAGACTCGGTCGACGATCGCGTCGTCGGTCTCACGGCAGGCGGCGACGACTACGTCACGAAGCCGTTCAGCCTCGAAGAACTCGTCGCTCGATTGCGCGGACTCATTCGCCGCAGCGCCCTCGTCGTCAGTGAGCGCGCGGATCCCGAGATTCGCGTCGGCGACCTCGTCCTTAACGAGGAGAGTTACGAGGTGCGTCGTGGCGAGACCGATATCGAACTCACCGCCACCGAGTTCGAACTGCTGCGCTATCTCATGCGCAATCCGCGCCGCGTGCTCAGTAAGGCGCAGATTCTCGACCGCGTGTGGAGCTATGACTTCGGTGGTCGATCGAGCATCGTGGAGATCTACATCTCGTACTTGCGCAAGAAGATCGACTCGCTCGGCCCCGCCATGATCCACACGGTGCGTGGTGTCGGCTATCTGATCAAACCGGTCACCTGATGGTGGGTGGCTGGTCGCTGCGCCAGCGACTGGTCGCGGGCATCCTGATTCTGCTCATGATGGCGACCCTGGCGATCGGCGTGCTCAGCGTCTACTTCGTGCGCGCCAACCTGGTCGCGCAACTCGATGATGAGCTGCGCATCACGACGAGTCGCATCGAGCGCATCGCCGCACCGGGTCGTGGCCCGTCGTCGAGCTTCGAAGGCCCCGGCCTGCCGCTCGGGTCGCTCATCGGTGTTGTGCAAGATGATGGCACCGCCGTTGCCGCATACCTCGATGATGACGCCGTCGTGCGCGAACTCACGCCAATGCAGGTGCGCGTGCTCTCGTCGCGCACCCTCGGCGTGCCTGAGACTGTTCGGCTGCCGGCCGGGCTCGGGGAGTTTCGCGTGCTCGCAACTTCGACCGACAGCGAGACCGTGCTCATCGTCGGCATCTCGATGCGCGAGGTTACGGCAACCGTCGCACGATTGGGTGCCGTGATCGCGGCTGTGCTCGCCGGAATTCTCGTTGTCGCTGCGGTTCTCGGCCGCGAGGTCGTGCGCCTCGGACTCCGCCCGCTGACGCGCGTACGCGAGGCCGCTACCGCGGTCACCACCCTGCCGCTCGACCGCGGCACCGTCGCGCTCGCCGAACGCTTGCCCGCTCTCGACACTGATCCGACCACCGAGGTGGGTCAGCTGGGGCTCGCCTTTACCCGCATGCTCGAGCACGTGCAGGGTGCCTTCGACGCTCGTCAAGCGAGCGAGCAGAAGGTGCGTCAATTCGTCGCCGACGCGAGCCACGAGTTGCGCACGCCTCTCGCGGCAATTCGCGGCTACAGCGAGCTCACCCGCCGCGGAGGTCACGAGCTGCCCGACGACATTCGCCACGCGCTCTCGCGCATCGAGTCAGAATCGGTGCGCATGTCAGAACTCGTCGACGACCTGCTGTTGCTCGCGCGTCTCGATGAAGGGCGGGCCCTGCGTCGCGATCCGGTCGACATCGCGTCGGTTGTCGCTGATGCGGTGGCGGATGCGCGCGCAACCTCGCCCGCCCACGACTGGGTCGTGCGCATCCCCGCGACCGAAGTCATCGTGACGGGCGACCAGCATCGCCTGCACCAGGTCGTCGCGAATTTGCTCGCGAACGCGCGCATTCACACCCCTGAAGGCACGCGGGTGACGGCTGCACTCGGCGTGCTCGACCGTCGCGCGATCATCACCCTCACCGACACCGGGCCGGGCATTCCTGCCGACGTACAGCCGGTCTTGTTCGAGCGCTTTGCCCGTGCCGATACGTCACGATCGCGCGCGACCGGATCAACCGGACTCGGCTTGGCCATCGTCTCGGCCGTTGTGCAGGCTCACGACGGCGATGTCACGTTCTCATCGCGGCCCGGCGAGACCGTGTTTCGCGTGAGCCTGCCCCTTGCAAGCGGATCGCCGGTGCAACAGACAGACGTGAGCGCCTAGGCTCGAGCGCATGCGCATCGCCGTGACCGGGTCGACCGGCAAACTCGGGCAGGCCGTTGTCACCCACTTGGTCGAGGCCGGGCACTCCGTGACGGGGCTCGACGCCGTCGGCGCCCCCGCTGAAGGGTTCGTGCGCGTCGACCTCACCGACGTGGGCCAAGTTCTTGACGCCCTCGCCGGCGTCGAAGAACGCTACGACGGGCTCGACGCGGTCGTGCATTTGGCGGCGTCACCGGCGCCGGGCATCCGCCCCGATACGGTGCTGTTGCACGACAACCTGGCCATGACAATCTCGGTGTTTCAAGCCGCACGCCGGGCCGGCATCAGCCGCATCGTTCACGCCTCGAGCGAGACGCTCTTGGGGTTGCCGCTGACCGAGCCGCCGCCGGCCGCGCCGATCGACGAGACCCAGCCGACGCGCCCGAACTTCATGTACGCCATCGGCAAGCACCTCGAAGAAGAGCTGGGCCGGAAGCTGTGCCGCATCGAGCCGTCGCTCTCGATCACGGGGCTCCGATTCAGCAACGTGATGGCGCCCGACGACTACGCCGAGTTCGAATCGTGGCAAGACGACCCGAGCCTGCGCCGCTGGAACCTCTGGGGCTACATCGACCGGCGCGACGGTGCCCACGCCGTCGAGCGTGCTCTCGCGGTGCGTGGCCCTGGCTACGCGACCT
>CAYWZI010000101.1:392-3261 GCA_964462815.1 uncultured Microbacteriaceae bacterium | reverse complement strand
CGATTCAGCCGAGCTCATGGCCGCGGAATTTGCGGATGTTCCGCTCACGCGTCCCCTCGTCGGACGAGAGACCCTGCTCTCGATCGATGCTGCGCGCCGCGATCTTGACTACAACCCGAGCCATTCGTGGCTCCACCACCTGTAGCCGCTTTTGCGGTCGATGGGCTTGCTGACGTATGCTGGCCTCTTGCCATAGACCGCTGGTTGTTGATGTGGCTGCTCGCAGACTGAGTCTGCGGACATCTCACGTCGACCGAAGGTTCGCACGCTTCTCACGAAGCAGGCGACGGCCCGCGCAGGTGTACTGAACTGAAGCCGTGCATTCCGCGATTACGTGGGTGCGCGAAGAGGCTCGTGCGCGTGCGCAGGGGCCTTTCGTCATGTGTGCCGGGTGTGCGCCGCTGATCGAGCGGCACTCCGAGCGGTCGGGGCAAGACCCACGACAAACATTGAGGAGCACCATGGCGAACAAGGAAGCATCGGTCGCCGAGCTGAAGGAACTGTTCTCCAGCTCGACTGCCGTTCTGCTCACCGAGTACCGCGGCCTCACGGTGGCGCAGCTGAAGACGCTGCGCGGCAATATCCGTGCTGACGCGTCGTACGCCGTGGTGAAGAACACGTTGACCAAGATCGCGGCGAACCAGGCAGGCATCGATTCTCTCGATGACATGCTCGCTGGTCCGTCCGCTATCGCGTTCGTGCACGGAGACCCCGTGACCGTCGCGAAGGCTTTGCGTGACTTTGCCAAGGCGAACCCCAACCTCGTGGTGAAGGGCGGCTACCTCGACGGTAAGCCTCTTGACGCTGCCGAGGTCAGCAAGCTCGCCGAGCTCGAGAGCCGTGAGGTGGTACTGGCCAAACTGGCCGGCGCCGTCAAGGCATCGCTGTTCGGAGCCGCCTACATGTTCAACGCGCCGCTGGCTCAGGCTGCCCGCGCGGTGGACGCACTGCGGCAGAAGCAGGAGTCCGGCAGCTGATCGAGCTGGCCGGTCAGAGATTCACCACACCAACCCCGCAAGAAGGAGAAATCATGGCCAAGCTCAGCACTGACGACCTCATCGAGGCGTTCAAGGAGCTGTCACTCATCGAGCTCAGCGAGTTCGTGAAGAAGTTCGAAGAGGTCTTCGAGGTCACCGCTGCCGCGCCTGTCGCGGTTGCCGCGGCTGCCCCCGCCGGTGGCGGCGCTGCCGCTGACGAGGCCGAGGAGAAGAGCTCGTACGACGTCGTTCTCGAAGCCGCTGGCGACAAGAAGATCCAGGTTATCAAGGAGGTGCGCGCGCTCACCAGCCTCGGCCTCGGCGAGGCGAAGGCACTCGTTGACGGCGCTCCCGGTGTCGTGCTCGAGGGCGCGAACAAGGAGACGGCCGAGAAGGCCAAGGCTCAGCTCGAAGAGGCTGGCGCCACCGTCACCCTCAAGTAGTCACCGACTGCTGACTTTCGAGAGCCCCGCCCGTCGTCTGACGGTGCGGGGCTTTCGTGCGTAGACGGTGAGCTAGGGTGAGGCGACGCGCTGCGCAGCAGTGCTTGTTCGCACGGTCAGGGCAGTGGGCAGAAGGACGTGCTCGTCGGGCGGGGGAGCATCGGCGTGGTCCAACTGGCTCAAGAGCAACTCGACGGCGCGCGCGCCTTGACCGCCTGGCTCTTGCGCGAGTGTTGTGAGCCCAAACATCCTTGACAAGGGGTGCCCGTCGACTCCGATGACGGACAACTCGGAGGGAACCGCGATGCCGAGCTGGCGCGCGGCCACCATGACGCCGATCGCAATCTCGTCGCAGCCCGCGAAGATCGCCGTTGGCCGAGTGCGCGGGTCACCGAGCACGGCCAGCCCCACGCTATAGCCGCCTTCGATCGAGAACTCGGCATCACGGAAGTCGTCCTCGACCGGAATTCCTGCGTCGGCAATCGCCTGGCTGAAGCCGGTGTAGCGCTGCGAGTGAACGCGGAAGTCCATCTGTTCGTTCTGGTCACCTCCGATGTGCATGATGCGCCGGTGGCCGAGACTGATGAGGTGCTCGGTCGCGAGCCGCGCTGTCTCGACGTCGTCGATCGACAACGAGGGGATTCCGTCGATGCGCCCGCCGATGCCCACAAGGGGCTTACCGAGCGAGAGCAACATTTGCACTTCGTGGGGGCTGAGATCGATCGCAACCGAGATGACAGCGTCGACACGCTTGCGAATCAGAAAGTAATCGAACACTCGCCGGCGGAGGTCGCGATCGGTGCTGAGCCGGTAGAGGGTTAGGTCGTAGCCGGCCCGAATCAGCGCCGCCTCGATGCCTTCCAAGACTTCTGCGAAGTACCAGCGGTTGATGTAGGGGATCACGACGGCCACGTTGCGAGTGCGGCCCGTGACGAGGCTTGCGGCCGTGCTCGAGACGACATAACCGAGCTCGGCGGCCGCCGCCTCGACACGACGACGCGTGTCTTCTGAGACGTATCCGCGACCACTCAGGGCCCGAGAGGCGGTGGACTTCGACACACCCGCGTTGCGCGCCACATCAGCGAGGATGCTCATTGCCAGGCCCTCCATTGGACTGCGGCGAGTGGGTGGACAACGATCATGCGGTTGCCGATCAGCGTCCGTTTCACAATCGTGCCGTCAGTGTAGCCCGATTCGTCCGCGTGTGGAACCGGTGCCACGTGAAACCGCTCTCATGCGAACCACGCTGGCTAGTTGAGCCTGGGCAACCGCGGGGAGTTCGGCAACAGATCGATAACGGCGGCGGACCAATGGGTTGCGTCTCGCTCGCGGGTGTCGTACGGTGACCTGTGGAACCGGTTGCCGACGTTGCGCCCAGGCGGAGCGTCAGAGCTGAACTCCACTCCCGCACCAACACCACCACGCGCGCCGCCTGGCGCGCTGACCGAC
>CAYWZI010000101.1:0-382 GCA_964462815.1 uncultured Microbacteriaceae bacterium | reverse complement strand
GAGTTCCACCCTCCGACGCAGGCTTATTGCGCCTGCAGCGGCACTGGGAGCCCTCAGCCTGATTCTTGCGGGCTGCGCGGCCGAGACCGAAGATCCCGGAGCAGGCGGCGACACTGACTGCTCTGCGTACGAGGCCTACGGCACCTTCGAAGGCGAGTCCGTTGAGCTGTACGCGACCATCATCGACACCGAGGCAGACGCCCTGGTCGAGAGCATGGCCGACTTCGAGGCGTGCACCGGAATCACCGTCGAGTACAACGGCACGCAAGAGGCCGAGACTCAGATCAACGTGCGTGCCGCTGCTGGCGACGCTCCTGACCTGATGATCATCCCTCAGCCGGGTCTGTTGCAGCGACTCATCGCCGACGGCTACGTCGTGCCG
>CAYWZI010000100.1:0-8732 GCA_964462815.1 uncultured Microbacteriaceae bacterium | reverse complement strand
CGGTGGCGGGCCTCGGGGCGGATGCCGTGCTTGTCACCCCGCGCTGTGCCGACCCGCTCTATCGCCGTAGCGTGCGCGTGTCGATGGGCACAGTGCTGCAGGTGCCGTGGACGCGCTTGCCCGAGTGGAACGAAGCAGTGCCGGTGCTGCACGCTGCAGGCTTCACGATTGCGGCGCTCGCACTGGCCGATGACGCTGTGGGCCTGCGCGACTTCGCGACGAGTGCGCCTGAGCGCGTGGCGATCGTCGTGGGCGCCGAAGGTGACGGGCTGAGCCGCGCGGCGCTGGAGGCTGCGGACGTCGTCGTGACGATTCCGATGGCGCACGGAGTCGACTCGCTGAATGTCGCGGCCGCGAGCGCCGTGGCATTGTTCGCGCTACAAACGCGACACTGAGCACTGCACGCATCGGGGTGGCACGCTCCTATGCTCGAAGGATGACCAGAAAGGCCGTAGCACGGGGCGTCGCCGCCGGCTCGACGGCCCTCGTGCTCACCGTCGGACTCGCCTACGGCACCTTCGCGGTGCTCGCGCCGGTCGAGGCCCTCGCTCCTCAGCTCACGACGCTCGCGAGTGTGTCGACGGCGGAGCCCGACGTCGACCTGCCGAGCTACGGCGGCAGTGCCATAGGCGACGCTGACAGCGACCATCTGTACGCAGGCGTCGACATCGACACCCCGAGACCCATCGCCTCGTTGACCAAAGTCGTCACGGCGCTCGTCGTGGTGAGCGAGCATCCGATCCCGGCCGGCACGGATGGAGCTACGATCACGCTGACGGCGGCCGATAGCGCGCTCGTCGCCCGCTACGCGGCCATCAACGGCACCACGGCGCCCGCGCCTGCCGGTCTCACGGTCACCCAGAGGGAGGTGATTGAGCTCATGATGGTGCACTCGGCTAACAACTATGCCGAGACACTCGCCGTCTGGGCCTTCGGCTCGGTGGACGCCTACCTCCTCGCGGCTCGGGTGTGGCTCGACAACCAAGGTTTGCACGACATCGAGGTCGCCGACGCGACCGGCTTCTCACCCCAGAATCGTGCTAGCCCGCGCTCGCTGCTCGGCCTGGCCCGCGTCGCGATAGCCGACCCCGTAGTCGCCGCAGCAGCGGCGCTGCCCCGTGTAACCGTTCCCGGCGTCGGAACGTACGACAACCGCAACCTCATCATCGGCATCGACGGCGTGACCGGCCTCAAGACAGGAACCCTGCGAGCGTCGGGGTCGTCGCTGCTGTTCACGGCTCAGCACACTGGACCGACCGGCGAGCACCGCGTTGTTGGTGTCGTGCTCAACGGCCCCGATGGCGAGCGCGTCGCCGCCGATGCGCGATCATTGCTCTCGAGCATCCGCGACGACTATCACGAGGTCGAGCTTGTCGCTGAGGGTGCTGTGGTCGCCCGATACAGCGCTCCCTGGGGGGACACGGCCGAGTTGCGCACGGCGAGCGCCGTCAACGACCTCGTCTGGGGTGAGAGCGCGTCAGTGGTCGTCGTGCGGGCGCCGAGCCTTCAGCCGGGCGTTGTTCCCAGCGAACCACCGACAGCCGACGTGCGGTTCGCCGGTGAACGAGTGCGCGTGCCGCTTCGCTGGGTGGGCGCGATCGACGAGCCGCCCCTCGACTGGCGGCTCGCGCAGCCGATCGAGAACCTGCTCGACTCTCTCGGCCCCGACTAGCCTGGCAGAGTTGGGCGCTTGGGCCGCACCGTGTCGCCCGACGACTGGTGTCGGATTCGCCGCACGACCCACGGCACGAGGTATTCGCGCGCCCAGCCCAAGTCTTCGACGCGTGCCGAACGCCACGACCGTGCAGGAAGAGGCTCGGGATGCTGGGGCTCAAGGTCGTGGTCGACGCCCAGTGAGTTCAACATCATGATCGCAATGGTGTGGTGACCGAGGGGCGAGAAGTGCAACCGGTCGGGCGCCCACATCTGCGGGTCTTTGAGTTGGCGCAGTGCCCACCTGTCGGCCACGATCGCGTCGTGCTTCGCAGCGATGAACCTCAGGTTCTCGTTGTAGATCGCGACCTTGCCCCGCATTCGACGCAAGACGGGTGTCATGCCGATGTCGGGTCCGTTGAACATGACGACCGTCGCACCGTTTGAGCGCAAGCGGCCGATGGTTTCGTCAAACAAATCAGACACCTGGTCGGGGTCAGTTCCCGGGCGGATGATGTCGTTACCGCCACCCGAGATCGAGATGAGGTCGGGGCGCAACGCGAGCGCAGCATCCACCTGTTCATCTACGATCTGCTGCAGCAGGCGACCCCGAATGGCGAGGTTCGCGTAGGCGAAGTCGTCGGTGCGCTCGGAGAGCTCTTCGGCGACACGATCAGCCCAACCTCGATGCCCACCGGGGCTCTGAGGTTCGGGGTCACCGATGCCTTCGGTGAATGAGTCGCCGATCGCGACGTAGCGAGACCACGGGTGAAGCTGAGGCATAGCCCTAGAGTGCCAGACCTATCGCCGCGTGCGCACTCTGTGGGACAGTGGAGCCCCCAAACGAAAGGATCACCCCATGGGTTTTCTCGGATTCCTTCTCCTCGGCCTCATCGCCGGCGCGATCGCCAAGGCGATTCTCCCCGGCAAGCAGTCGGGTGGCTGGCTCTCGACACTGATCCTCGGCGTCATCGGCGCTCTCGTCGGTGGCTGGATCGGTAGCCTGCTCGGCCTCGGCTCGATCAATGAGTTCTTCAGCATCGGCACCTGGTTGCTCGCTATCGGCGGCTCGATCCTCGTGATCCTGGTGTGGGGTCTCATCACGCGCAAGAAGTAGCACTCTCACACGAACGCCCCCCGCGCATCCCGACGCCGTCAGTACACGGTGGCAGGATGACCGCGTGGGGCGTTCGTCATGAGCAAGCAAGACGGCAGTAGTCGGCAGGTCACCTCGGCCCCGACCGCTGATCTGAGTGCGCACATACTGCACCTCGACATGGACGCGTTCTTCGCCTCGGTCGAGTTGCTCGATCGACCCGACCTCGTCGGCAAGCCTGTCATCGTTGGGCATCGTGGCGCTCGCTCGGTCGTGACGGCCGCCACCTACGAAGCCCGACGCTACGGCGTGAACTCGGCGATGCCCATGGCGGTCGCGCTCCGCCGCTGCCCCCACGCGGTCGTTCTCGAACCGCACTATGAGCGATACCAGGTCGCCTCCGCAGCGGTCATGGCGATCCTGGGCGATGTGACTCCGCTCGTCGAGCCGTTGAGCATCGACGAAGCCTTCCTCGATGTTGCCGGGTCGGTAGGACTCTTTGGTCCGCCCTACGCGATTGGCGAGGCCCTGCGCGCGCGCATTCGCGCCGAGACCGGGCTCGTCGCGTCGGTGGGTGCCGCGTCGACCAAGTTCGTCGCGAAGCTCGCATCGGGTCGTGCAAAGCCCGACGGCCTCCTCGTCGTGCCCGCCGACGAGACGCTCGCGTTCTTGCACCCACAACCCATCAGCGCGCTGTGGGGCGTCGGGGCGGCATCGGCGCAGCGACTGCAACGGCTCGGCCTGCATACGATCGGTGATGTGGCGGATGCTCCGCTCGACGCCCTCACGCGCGCACTCGGCCCCGCCAGCGCCGGGCACCTGCACGCGCTGGCCAACGGTCGCGACCCGCGCTCGGTGACCCCGGAGCGTGCCGAAAAGTCGATCGGCCACGAAGTCACCTTCGAGACCAACCTCACCGATCGAGCGGCGATCGATCGCGAACTGCTCAGACTCGCCGACCGCGTCGCCGAACGATTGCGTCGCGGCGGCTGGGTGACCCGGAGGGTGTCGATCAAGCTCCGTTTCGGTGACTTCGAGACGATCACGCGATCGCAGACGCTCGCCGAGCCCACCGACGTCGCGCAGCGCCTCGCGACGGAAGCCCGAGCCCTTTACGCAGCCTCGCCCGTTGTCGGGCGTGGGCTGAGACTCGTGGGCGTGCGGGCAGAGAACCTGTTGCCCACGGGGGCGATCGCGCGCGGGCTGTGGGACGAGGACGAGAGCTGGCGCGATGCCGAAGAGGCCATCGACGCGCTGTCGGAGAAGTTTGGGCGCGGAGCGGTACAGCGAGCATCCCTCTTGCGCGACACGACGCCGAAACGCGGGAGCGTTCCCGACGGAGACTGAGCCTGCCGTCCGTGTCCCCGGGCGGTACTGTCACCGGCCTCGACTAGCATCGAGTTCTCGTGACTGCTTCCTTCCGCCGTGCCCCGCACGTGGGCACCTTCGCTGCGGAACACCTGTCACCGGCCTACCCGGAGCGGGCCGCCCGCGGCACGGCCGACCGCCTGCGCGCGTGGCAAGCCGAGGCCCTCGATCAGTACTTCGAGACCGAACCGCGCGACTTCTTGGCGGCCGCCACCCCTGGTGCCGGCAAGACCACTTTCGCCCTTCGGCTCGCGGCTGAGCTGCTCGCTCGCCGCACGGTCGAGCGCGTTATCGTCGTCGCACCCACTGAGCACTTGAAGCGACAGTGGGCTGACGCGGCGCACCGCGTCGGAATCCGTCTTGATCCGGTGTTCCGCAATTCTTCGCGTGTGATTCCGCGCGCCTTCCACGGTGCGGCGGTCACCTACGCTCAGGTCGCAGCCCAGCCCTTCGTGCATCGGGTTCTTGTCGAACAGGCCTCGACGCTCGTCATTCTTGATGAGGTACACCACGGCGGCGACGCCCTCAGTTGGGGCGATGCGATACGCGAGGCCTTCGAGGGCGCGACCCGCAGGCTCTCGCTCACCGGTACGCCCTTTCGCAGCGACACCGCTCCGATTCCTTTCGTCACCTACATTCCTGACGCCGACGGCGTGCGGCTGTCACAGACGGACTACCAGTACGGCTACGGTCGCGCGCTTCGTGACGGTGTCGTGCGCCCCGTCATCTTCCTGTCGTACGGCGGTCGCACCCGGTGGCGCACGACGACGGGCGATGAGATGGAGGCTGTGCTCGGGCAGGACGACACCGCCGACATCACGGCGCAAGCGTGGCGCACAGCCCTCGACCCCGGTGGCGAGTGGATCAGCGGCGTCTTGCGCGCCGCAGACACGCGGCTCACCGAAGTGCGCGCCGCGATTCCCGATGCCGGCGGGCTCGTCATTGCCACCGACCAGGCCACGGCACGCGCCTACGCCGAGCTACTGGCTTCGATCGCAGGGGAGGAGCCCGTCGTGGTTCTGAGCGACGAGGCCGGAGCATCCGCGCGCATCGCCGAGTTTGCCGAGTCGGAGGCGCGCTGGTTGGTCGCCGTGCGCATGGTGTCGGAAGGCGTCGATGTGCCGCGGCTTGCCGTCGGGGTCTACGCAACGAGCGCTGCGACGCCCCTCTACTTCGCCCAGGCAATTGGGCGGTTCGTGCGGGCCCGTCGACGCGGTGAGCTCGCGTCGATCTTCGTGCCGAGCGTTCCCAGCATTCGCCGTCTGGCGAGCGAACTCGAACGCGAACGCGACCACGCGCTCGATCGGGCTAGTGACGAGCTTCTCGACGACTCTCTGCTCGCCGCGGCCGAGCGAGAAGAGAAGGCAAGCGAGTCAGAGCTGGCCGAGTTCACTTACCAAGCCCTCGAGTCGAGCGCGATGTTCGACACCGTGCTGTACGAGGGAGACACCTTCGGCCAGCTCGCTGACGTCGGAAGTCTTGAAGAGCTCGACTTTCTCGGACTCCCCGGCATTCTCGAGCCTGACCAGGTTCGCGAGGTGCTGCGAGCTCGCCAGCAACGCCAGGCCCGTCGAGCAGCCGAACGCCCGGCGTCTCAACCTGCCCCGCAGCCGCTCTACCGCTCACTCACCGACCAGCGGTCGCTGCTCAACAGCCTCGTGGGTTTGCGCGCCAAACTCACTGGGCAGCCGCACGGCCACATTCACGCCGAACTGCGCCGCCAGTGTGGGGGGCCCGCCGTGGGGCAAGCAACTGTCGCACAACTGCAGTCGCGCATCGACGCCCTGCGCCGGCAACTGCACAGCACGTGAGTTCACGGCGCCAACGGCATGATGGGGGAGTGCGCGATACTCCCTACTTCGTGATCGACGAGCCGTTGCTCGAGGCAAACCTCGCGGCGATGGCTGACCATGCCCGGCAGCTCGGTGTCGCCCTGCGCCCACACGCGAAGACGCACAAGAGCATCGAGCTCGCGCGGCGTCAGCTCGCACACGGAGCGGTCGGGCTCACTGTGGCGACCGTGGGTGAAGCCGAAGTCTTCGCTAGCGCTGGGCTCGACGACCTCTTCATCGCGTACCCCGTGTGGGCGGCAGGGCCACGCGCCGCGCGCCTGCTGGCTCTCGCGCGCCGCGTGCGGCTTCGCGTCGGTGTCGATTCGATCGAGGGGGCGCGGATGCTCGCCGATGCCGTGACGGGTGGCGAGCATCCCGCCTCGCTCGCTGTCGCGATCGAAGTCGACAGTGGTCACCATCGCACGGGCGTTACGCCGGACCAGGCCGGGATCATCGCCGCCGCAGCCATCGAGTACGGGCTCACGGTTGACGGAGTCTTCACGTTTCCGGGCCACTCGTACGCGCCCGACGCGCGGGCGAGCGCCGCGCACGACGAGGCGCAGGCGCTCGAGGTGGCCCGCGAGTCGTTGCTCGGCCTCGGGCTTCCGTGCCCGATCGTCAGCGGCGGCTCGACGCCGAGCGCTGACGCAGCCGAGGGGAAGGCGAACGGGGGCGTGCTCACCGAACTGCGGCCAGGGGTCTACCCGTTCTTCGACGCTCAGCAGTGGGAGCTCGGCACGGTCGGGCCCGCGCGCATCGCCCTCACGGCGGTCGGGACCGTTGTGAGTGCTCGCGGGTCGCGCGTCGTCGTCGACCTCGGCAACAAGGTGCTGGGGGCTGACCGCCCTGCCTACACGAGCGGGTTCGGGCGCGTGCCGGCAGCGCCGGGCGCGCGCATCGTTGCGCTCTCAGAACACCACGCGACGATCGAGTTCGACAGTGCCTACGCGCCTCCCGCGCTTGGTGACGTGGTGAAGATCGCACCCAATCACGTCTGTTCGGCGATCAACCTCGCTGACGAACTCGTCATCGAGCGAGGCGGGATCGAGACCGCCGTCTGGACAGTGGATGCGAGAGGGGCCAATACGTGACGGGGCTGGTTCCGACGATGGGCGACCGCCGCTATCACGAGGCACTTAGCGAGCCCCGCCGGCCGTGGTGGATTGCGGCCTTGGCGCTTGTCACCTTCGCGGTCAGTGTCGTTGTGCTGAGCGTGCTGTTGTCGTTCTCCGCCGTCGAACTTGACCTCATTCTCGGCCTGACGACGGAAGCCGAGTTGGCGTCCGGCGCGTTCCCGATCACACCCACGGTGTTTCTCGCGAACAACCTGCTGCTCGCAGCCCTCATCCCGCTGTCGATGCTCATTCAGTGGGTGTTCTTCGGAGTGCGTCCGCGATGGATGCACTCCGTCACGGGCGCGTGGCGCTGGCACCTCGTGCGCCGGTCGGCTCTGTTCATCGTGCCAGTCTTCCTGCTCTACACCGGGGCTGCACTTGCCCTCGCCGCGGCGTCACTCATCGAGCAGCCGCCGAGCGGGACGACGCTCGCCTTACTCGTCATCATCGTGCTCACGACTCCGTTTCAGGCCGCCGGCGAAGAGTATGGCTTTCGGGGGTTCATCGCCCGCACGGTCGGCTCGTGGTCGAGTCGTTCGGGGGTCTCGTTCGCGATCGGCACAGTCGCGTCATCAATCGTGTTCGCGCTCGTGCACTTCGCCGCCGACCCGTGGCTCATCGCGTACTACCTGCTCTTCGCGGTCGCGATGTCGCTCATCGTTCGGGCCACCGGTGGGCTTGAGATCGCCGTGCTGATCCATGCGCTGAACAACGTCTTGCTACTGATTCCGGCCGTCGTGCTCAGCACGCTTGAGGAGTCGTTGAATCGGGATGTCGGTGCCGCAGGCGCTTTCGCGCTCGTTCCGATGGTCGTCATCACGATCATCACGCTCATCGTGCTGCGCTGGGCTCCTCGACGGGGCGTGGTTGCGAGCGCTCCGCCGCCACCGGGCCGGCTAGCGAAAGTCGCGGCTCGGCATCGTGACGCGCAAGGGCAACGACTCGACGCGGTCGGCGACGATGTTGACGACGCCCTCGGGTGAGCGCTCGAGCGTGCCGCGGATGATGAGCGCGCGACTCTCGCGCACCGTGCGGCGGTAGCGGCTCCACAGCCCGACCGAGCAGACGACATTGACGAGGCCCGTCTCGTCTTCGAGGTTCAGGAACGTGATGCCGCTCGCGGTCGCGGGTCGCTGACGGTGGGTGACGACACCCGCCACTTCGACGCGGCGCCCTGGCTCTGCACTGCGCAACTCGCGCGCGCTCAGCACGCCGCGCTCGCGCAACAGCCCGCGCACGAAACGCACGGGGTGGTCACCGGGCGCGATGCCCGTCGACACGAGGTTGGCAACCATCAGTTCGTGCGCGTCGAGGTCGGTAAACAGAGGTGGTTGCACGGCCGTGACCACCCCGGGCAGATACTCGGGCCGCGCCTGCGCCGCCGCGCCCGCCGCCCACAGCGCCTCGCGCCGCGACATGCCGAGCACGTCGAAAGCGCCAGCCGTGGCGAGTGCCTCAACCTGGGCGGCCGTGAGCCCGGTGCGGTAGACGAGTTCGGTGAGGTCGCGGTAGGGGCCACCCCGCTCGCGCTCAGCGACGATGCGCTGGGCCGTCGGCCGACCGATCCCCGTGACCTCGGCAAGACCCAGTCGAACCGCGAGCTCACCGTCGCGGCGGTGCAGCGCGCAGTCGGCGAGATCGCCATTCGTCGACGCGGGCTCGAACTCG
>CAYWZI010000099.1:2064-8756 GCA_964462815.1 uncultured Microbacteriaceae bacterium | reverse complement strand
ACACCGGCCGCATCCTCGCTGGCCGTCGCTACAACGAGGGCATGCACCAGGCGATCGAGGCGAAAGAGGGTGTCACGGTCAAGGCCGAGAACCAGACGCTCGCGACCGTGACCCTGCAGAACTACTTCCGCCTCTACGGCAAGCTCTCGGGCATGACCGGCACGGCCGAGACCGAAGCCGCTGAGTTCATGAGCACCTACAAGCTCGGCGTTGTTCCGATTCCGACCAACCTGCCGATGCAGCGCAAAGACCAGCCCGACCTCGTCTACAAGAACGAGTCGGTCAAGTTCGAGCAAGCCGCCGAAGACATCGTGCAGCGCCACGCCACCGGACAGCCGGTGCTCGTCGGCACGACGAGCGTCGAGAAGAGCGAGCTGCTCTCGCGCCTGCTCGCGAAGCGCGGCGTCAAGCACGAGGTGCTCAACGCCAAGAACCACGCGCGGGAGGCCTCGATCATTGCGCAGGCCGGCCGACTGGGCTCGGTGACGGTCGCCACCAACATGGCCGGTCGTGGCACCGACATCATGCTCGGTGGCAACGCCGAGTTCCTTGCCGTCGCCGAGATGAACGCCAAGGGCTTGTCGCCGGTCGACACGCCCGAGGAGTACGAAGCGGCGTGGGACGACGTCTTCAACCGCGTGAAGGAGCAGGTCGCGATCGAGGCCGCGAAGGTCATCGACGTCGGCGGACTCTATGTGCTCGGCACCGAGCGCCACGAGTCGCGCCGCATCGACAACCAGCTGCGCGGTCGCTCGGGCCGTCAGGGCGACCCCGGCGAGAGCCGCTTCTACCTCTCGCTGCAAGACGACCTCATGCGCCTCTTCAACGCGGGCGCGGCCGAGGCGCTCATGAGCCGCTCGAACGTTCCCGACGACCTGGCAATCGAGTCGAAGGTCGTCAGTCGAGCCATTCGCTCGGCACAGTCGCAGGTCGAGGCGCGCAACGCCGAGATTCGCAAGAACGTGCTCAAGTATGACGACGTGCTCAACCGCCAGCGCGAGGCGATCTACACCGACCGCCGCCACATTCTTGAGGGCGACGACCTGAAAGACCGCGTGCAGGTGTTTCTCGAGAAGGTCATCACCGAGATCGTCGAGACGCACACCGCCAACGGTCACAGTGATGAGTGGGACTTCGAGCAACTCTGGACAGAGCTCAAGACCCTCTACCCGATCAGCCTCACGATCGACGAGGTCATCAGCGAGGGTGGCACCAAGCTCACACCGGCCTTCATGATTCGCGAGATTCTCAGCGACGCCAAGCTCGCCTACGAGCGTCGCGAAGAGAGCCTCGGTCACACGGCCACGCGTGAACTCGAGCGTCGTGTCGTGCTGAGCGTGGTCGACCGCCGCTGGCGCGACCACCTCTACGAGATGGACTACCTGAAAGACGGCATCGGACTGCGCGCCATGGCGCAGCGCGACCCGCTCGTCGAGTACCAGCGCGAGGGCTTCGCGCTCTTCCAGTCGATGATGAGCGCGATCCGCGAAGACGCGGTCGGCTTCTTGTTCAACCTCGAGGTCGAGGTCACGGGCAGCAAGGGCACCGCGCAGGTCACGGCCAAGGGCCTCAACGTGCCGCAGGCCCCGCAGAACCTCAGCTACACGGCGCCGTCAGCAGACGGTGACGTCGAGGTGCGCAACCAGCGGGGCCAGGTCTTGCAGGCGCCGACGGATGCGGCCCGCCAGGCCGCGCCCCAGGTCTCTGCCGCATTCGGTGGCCCGGCCGCTGCCGCGGGCGCTGCTCCGACGCGACGGGCTCCGCAGGGCCAGCCGCAGGGTGGGCAGGGCCAGGGTGGTTCGACAGGAGCCTTCGGGCAGAAGACCCCTGCGGCTCCTGCCGGCCCCCCGCCGGTGAATCGTGCCCAGCGCCGCGCGCAAGAGAAGAAGAAGGGTCGCTAGCCCTCTCGTTGCGCGAGGGCCCGTTCACATAACGCGCGCTGTCGGTGCGCCAGATCGAACGCGAGCCTTTGGGCACCAGCGCCAGTTCGCCATGAGGGCCAACACCCGCTGGGCTTTCGCCGCTGAGGCCAGTTGGTTGGCTCGGTCGGCTACTGGAGACTTCGCTAGAGAACGCGGATGGCGCTCGCGCGCCAGCGCCGGTCGAGGCCCTCAAGTCGAATCGCGACGGCGCGTGCACGTGCTCGACTGGTCACGATCGTGACGGCCTCGATAACGCCATCGCGGGGCTCGCTCATGCGGGGTTCGCTGACGCTGAAGCTTGGGCGCACCACAGGCGCGCCGCGGGCCGCGCGTGCCCGCGCACTGATGCTCGAGCGCGTGAGCAGGGTGCGATAGACGTCGTCGGTCACCCAGCGGGCAACCTGCTCGAGCTCACGAGCGCCGGCCAGGATCTCGATCACGCATCGAGTGAGATTCTCGACAAGCGGCCGCGGGTCAGGCAGATCGGCTGTTGATGTGGGCTGGTAGTCGAAGAACTCTTCGTGAGCGATGCGGGCGAGCGTGGTGCGGCCGCGCACGGGGTGCGTCGTCTGATCGGGGAGACTTCGGGCTGGCTCAACGGCCCGTGCCGTGACCGCTGCGGGGAGCGATACACGCGAGGAAGCGGCGGAGCGGGGGGCTTTCTTCGGTGCGGCACTGGGCACGGTCGTCTCCTTCGTTGCCGTGATGATGCACGGACGGTCCCGCGGTCGCGCCGCCCCCCGGCAGTAGACCGATGTGTTCACCCCTGCGGGCAGACCTACTTAACCAAAACATCCCTCACTCGTAAAGAGGATTCTTCGAACTGTGGAAAACTCGCCGGGCACGGTCGGTGGCCGTCTGTACGGTCTTCCGCATGCGCTGGGATCACCTCTTCGACGACCTTGCCGGCCAGCTCGAGCACGAACTACAGAATGAAGAAGTAGATCTGCAGATCGAGGAAGAACGCCTTCGGCTGGGTCGCCTCAGCCTTCGAGATCGCCTTGCTGTTCTGAAGGCCTCGGCTGATCCTGCGAACGCGCGTGTTCGGGTTCGATTGCGCACAGGCGAGGCGCACCACGTGAGACTCGTGACGGTCGGTCGAGACTGGATCGCTGGCGATCTCGTCGGGGGCGCGACGCAGACACAAGCGATCGTTCCGCTTGCCGCTATCGACTCGGTTCAGCTCACTCCTGCGCAGGCGGTCGACTCGCTCGACCCACGTGTCGTGACCTCAGAACTGGCCGCTCGGCTGGGGGTCGCCTTCCTGCTGCGTGATCTGTGTCGACGGCGCTCGGTCGTCACCCTCGTCACGGTTGATTCGTCAGCGACAGGAACGATCGATCGCGTTGGGCGTGATCACGTCGACCTGGCGGTGCATGACCCTGACCGACCTCGTCGCGCGTCAGAAGTGGAGCACGTGCACGTCGTCGGCTTTCATCAACTGCTGCTTGTACGCCTCTGACCGCGCCGGTCGACGAACAGCTCGGCAACGTCGGCAAACTGCGCTTCGTGCCACAACGCCATCCGGCGGCTTTCTTCGTACTTGTCAGAGATGAACGACTCGAGCACGCGCTGCTCCACGCGCCACTGTCCGATCGACCCGAGTCGAATCGCCGGGAGTTCACCGGATCGCACGAGGGCAAGAACCTCGCTGGCCGTGAGGCTCAGCACATCAGCCACATCGCTGAGTGCAAGGAAGCGCCCGAGTGCGCCGTTCGTCTCGTCGCCCATGAGTCGATTATCGCCCGGAACCTGTCCACGTGCCCCTCGTGTGGATAACTGACGACGGCTCGTGCCCGCTTCGTCAGTATCGGTCGCGTCACTCGATCGAGGAGCCATGATGACACAAGCCCCCGGCACCGCCGACTCGCGCACTCGCCGATACCGTGACCCACGACTGGCGATCGGCCTTGCTTTGGTGACCCTGTCGATCGGAGCGGTCGTCGGTATCGTTGCGTTCGCCGATGAAGGGGTCGAGGTGCTCGCGGCGCCACGGCTGCTCGTTGAGGGTGAGCGCATCTCGCTCAGCGATCTAGAGCCGCGTCGCGTTGTGCTCGGAATCGAGGGCCAGCACTATGTGACCGCCGACGACATTCCGATCGACGGCTTGATCGTCACGCGCACGATTGGTGGGGGAGAACTCGTGCCGCTGTCTGCTGTCGGCGACGAGCGTGGGCCTCAGGCGACCACCATCGTGGTAACGCTTACCACTCCACTGGGCGCGACCGTGCGGCCAGGCGACCGCCTCGACTTGTGGGCTGCTCCCGCTGAGGAAGCTGGCCGCTTTGGTGCGCCGACAGTGATTGCCTCGGGCACACGGCTCGTTCGAACGGTTTCCGCTGAGGGCATCGTCGCGAGCGGCGAGGCAGGGCGCGTCGAAGTGTTGGTTCCGCGACGGGATGTTGCGCGCATCCTCTTCGCCCTCGCGAACGGTGATGCGATCTCCGCGATACCGGCATCGCTCTCGATCGGGGGTTGACGTGCTCATCGCCTTGGCTGTTCCCGGACTCGATGCCGAAGCGATCGAGTGGGAAGTGCTTCGGTCGGGCCATCGTGTCGCATGGCGGGCCGCCGACAGCGACGAAGTGCTCACGCAATTGGCGCAACTCGCGCCCGACGTCGTGCTGCTCTCGGACAACCCGTCAGTCGCGACGGCGACCGTGGTCGGTTCGTGCGACTTGCTCGGAGTGCGCAGTTGCCTCGTTGTTGATGAGCGACCCCTTTCGGTCGGTGCTGCTCGTCTCGAGCTCGCCGACGTGGTGCGGCTTGCCGCCGACGGCACGCTTGATCTGCGGACCTTGGACGGTGTCGGAGTGTCGCCTGCGATGCCCACCGCTGCACCCGGGCCATCGTCGAGCGATGCGCCGGGGCCGGCGCCCGGTGCGGCGCGACTCGCACCCCTCATGCCGAGTGGCCCAGCGCCGGGCGGCGACGCCGCATCGCCGATCACGGCACCCGTCCACGCTGTCCACCACTCGACCGAAGCCAGCGCGCGCGCCTCGGGTCCGCTCACGATAGCTGTGTGGGGCCCGACCGGAGCGCCAGGGCGCACAACGATAGCGATCGGGCTCGCGGCCGAACTCTCCGCGCGGGGCTACTCGGTGTGTCTGATCGATGCTGACTCCTACGGGGGAACGATCGCTCCGGCGCTGGGCTTGCTCGACGAAGCTCCGGGGTTCGCCGCGGCGTGCCGCCTGGCGGGCACCGACTCGCTCAGTCACGCAGAGCTCGACAGGGTTGGCCAGACGGTGGACTTCTCCGGTCGCGAGAGCTTTTCGGTGCTCACGGGCATCGGGCGGCCGAACCGGTGGCCCGAGCTCTCGTCGTCGCGCGTGGCCGCAGTTCTTGAACAGTGCCGCGGGTGGCGCTCGATCGTTGTGATCGATGCCAGCTTCAGTCTCGAAACCGACGAAGAAGTGAGTAGCGACCTCGCCGCGCCACGCCGCAATGCGGCCACGATCGCGGCGCTGCGCGCAGCCAATCGGGTCGTCGCGGTCGGCGCGGCTGATCCGCTCGGGCTCGCCCGGTTCTTGCGCATGCACGCCGACCTGCTTGAGACGGTTGAGACCGGCTCAGTGCAGGTGGTGATCAACCGGGTGCGGGCATCCGTTCTGGGCCTTGATCCGCATGGGCAAGTGCGCCAGACGCTTGAGCGATTTGTGCGCGTGAGAGACGCCGTGCTGATCGACGATGATCCGGATGCCGCAGACGCTGCGCTGCTGACCGCCCGGCCGGTGACGCACGCGGCCCCGCGCAGCGCCTTGAGTCGAGGCATCGGCGAGCTTGCTGATCGCCTGGTCGGCGAGCCGGCCGCAACGCGAACACCGAGGCGGCGTGCGTGGGGGCGGCGAGCAGGCTGACGTCGCGCCGGGCATGATGAGGGCCGACGCCCTCCCGTGGCGGCGGCCCAGAGCGCCACGGACTAGCCTGAGTGCGTGTCGACGCTCTCTGATCTGGTGCATGCGCACGGCGATGCCGACGAGACCGACATCGAGTGGCTACATTTGCTGCTGGCCGACGGGCAGTTGATCGCCGACCTCGCCTTCGCCGACATCGTGCTGTGGGTGCCCACCACTTCGGGCAGCTTCATTGCCGTGGGGCACGCGCGCCCGAGCAGTTCGGCCACGCTCTTCTATCGCGACTTCGTCGGCCACGAGGTCAAGCCCGAGTGGCGCCGACAAGTCACGCAAGCCTTCGAGACGGCTGCGATCGTCGACACCTCGGCACCGGATTGGTATGAAGAGACGCCCACGCGGGTGCGGGCGGTTCCGGTGGTGCGCCGGCCGGGTCGCGACGGGGCGCGCGTGAGCGAGCATCCGATCGCCATCATCACCCGCCACACCAACTTGAGCGAAGCGCGCATGCCCAGCCGGCAAGAGCTGACCTTCAACGAGTGCGCCAACGACCTGTTTCGCATGATCGCGGCCGGCGATTTTCCTGACCTGGGTGCCCCGAGTGGCCCGCGCCGCGGTGCCCCGCGCGCCTCCGACGGCCTTCTTCGGCTCGACCTCGACGGCGTCGTCACCTTCGCGAGCCCCAACGGGCTGAGCGCCTTCAACCGCATGGGTTTCGTGGGCGAGCTCGAGGGGGAGTCGCTCGCGACCGTCACGACGACTCTGCTGACGGGCCGCGCGCTGCAGGTCGACGAGTCGTTGCCGCTCGTCGTCACCGGCCGCGCACCGTGGCGCACCGACATCGAGTCGGGCGGAGTCACCGTGACCCTGCGCACGATTCCGCTCGTGGCCGACGGGCAGCGCATCGGGGCCATCA
>CAYWZI010000099.1:0-2054 GCA_964462815.1 uncultured Microbacteriaceae bacterium | reverse complement strand
TCGTGCGCGACGTCACCGAAGTGCGCCACCAAGAGCGCGAGCTCATCACGAAAGACGCGACGATTCGCGAAATTCACCACCGCGTGAAGAACAACCTGCAGACGGTCGCCTCGCTGCTGCGCATTCAGGCGCGCAGAGCCCACAGCGATTCGACGAAGGATGCCCTGACGCAAGCGATGCGCCGCGTCGCCGCAATCGCCGTCGTGCACGACACCCTCAGCGAAGGCCTCAACCAAAACGTCGACTTCGACGTGGTGTTCTCGCGCGTGCTCATGCTCATCGCCGAAGTCGCGTCGAGCCACAACACAGTCGTGCGGCCGATGTCGACGGGCAGCTTCGGCACTCTGCCGAGCGAGTACGCCACGCCGCTCGCCCTCGCGCTCACCGAACTCGTGACCAACGCTGTCGAGCACGGGCTCGAGGGGCGCCCCGATGGCGAACTCGAGATCGTCGCGACCCGCACCGACGACACCCTTGCCGTGAAGGTTCGCGATAACGGCGCCGGCATGCCCGAAGGGGTTGTGGGCTCGGGGCTCGGCACGCAGATCGTGCGCACCCTCATTCAAGGTGAGCTCGGCGGCACGATCGACTGGCACACTCTCGAAGGCGAAGGCACCGAAGTGACGATCGAGGTTCCGCTGCTCTACTTGCGCAAGAAGCGGGCATGACAACGCCCCGGGGCATCCGCTGGAGGGATGCGCACCGGGGCGCAGTCGGCGTCAGGTGATGCGGCGGGTGATCAGGATGCGCGGCGGGCGCGCGCGGCACGGCGCTTGAGTGCGCGGCGCTCGTCTTCGCTCAGGCCGCCCCACACGCCCGAGTCTTGGTTGGTTTCAAGGGCGTACTGGAGGCACGTCTCGGTGACCGAGCACCGGCCGCAGACGGTCTTGGCTTTCTCGATTTGGTCAACAGCCGGGCCGGTGTTGCCGACCGGGAAGAACAACTCGGGGTCGGCCGTGAGGCATGCTGCTTTGTCGCGCCAATCCATGGGGAAGTGCTCCTTTAGTGTGGGTCAGGCAGCACGTCGAAAAGGCTGAAAGACGCGCTACATCGTGGGTGCTCGCACCAACGATTCGGTGGGGCAGAAGGTTCTGGGAACGTCGCCCACCGCTTTGTAGGCGTCACATCAACCTCGTATAGGGTCTCATAGGCTGGTTGTCAAATCAATAGGTTTGCATGGGATGGTTTGCATGGAAGACACCCGACGTTCCCCTCTCGTCACCGCGCTGGTCATCCTGTTGGCGTCACAATCGGTGTTCATCGTTGGCGTCACCGTCTATCTCGTGATCGAGCTTCTGCTCGCCGAGGCGCAGTTTCCGCCGACGGCCATCGCGCTCACGGTGCTCGTTCTTCTGGTCGCCGTCTGGCTCATCGCCATGACGCGCGGGGTCTGGCGCGGCCGTGCCTGGACGCGCGGTAGCGTGCTCGTCTATCAGTTCTTGCAGCTCGCGATCGGAGTCGGCAGCATTCAGGGCTTCGTGCCGCGCCCCGACATTGGCTGGTGGATCATCGCGACCGCCGTCCTCGGCCTCGTGCTCGTGCTGACGACGCCCGTGTCGACGTATCTCGACCGGCGCGACTAGGGGCCTGTCGCAGCGTGCGCTGGTGCGCTGCGCCTCTAGTCGAGGCCCAGCTTCTTGCGCAGGCTCGCGACGTGGCCCGTGGCCTTGACGTTGTAGAGCGCGTGCTCGACGGCGCCCTTCTCGTCGATGACGAAGGTCGAGCGAATCACGCCCATGACGGTCTTGCCGTACATCGACTTTTCGCCGTAGGTGCCGTAGGCGTTGTGCACGGCGAGGTCGGGGTCGCTCAGCAGCGGGAAGGGCAAGTGCTCGTCGTCGGCGAACTTCTTGAGAGCATCCGGGCCATCTTTCGAGACGCCGAGAACGACGTAGCCAGCGCTCTTCAGCGACGCGAGGTTGTCGCGGAAGTCGCACGCCTGCGTGGTGCAGCCGGGCGTGCTGGCCGCGGGGTAGAAGTAGAGCACGACCTTCTGGCCGGCGAAGTCGGCGAGCGACACGTGCGCGCCGTCTTTGTCGGGAAGTGTGAAGGCG
>CAYWZI010000098.1:0-8758 GCA_964462815.1 uncultured Microbacteriaceae bacterium | reverse complement strand
GGGCTCTGCTGCGGCACCCCGTGGAAGTCCAAGGGTCACACCGCCGGCTACGCGAGCATGCGCGAACGCGTTCGGGCGGCGGTCGCGGGCGTGCGCTCGGACGCCGAACTCGACGACATCATCGCGAGCCTGCCGATCGTCAGCGACGCGGCCTCGTGCACCGAAGGCTTCGCCGGGCTGCTGCGCGGCACCGACGGCGCCCCCGCGCGGGTCATCGATTCGGTGACCTTCGTCGCCGAAACCCTGCTGCCTCGGCTGACGATTCTGCGCACGCAGGGGCGAGTGGCCGTTCATCCAACCTGCTCGACCGAAGATCTGGGAGCGACCGGCGCGCTCGTGGCGATCGCGCGCGCCGCTGCCACCGAGGCAGTCGTGCCCGAGGCCTGGGGATGCTGCGCCTTTGCCGGTGACCGCGGCATGCTGCACCCCGAGCTCACGGCGGCGGCTACGGCCGACGAAGTCGCCGACCTGAAGCGGCTCACCGCCGAGGGTGGAGACTTCGATCACGCCGTGAGTGCCAACCGCACGTGCGAGCTCGGCATGAGCCGTGCTACGGGCATGCCCTACGTGCACGTGCTCGAATTGCTCGAAGCCGCGACGCGCCCCTAGCTAGCGCGGCGCGATGACCGTCTGGCGTTGCTCGCCGAGCCTGTCGATGCCGAGCGTCATCACGTCACCGACGCTCAAGTAGGTCGGCGGCGTCATGCCGAGACCCACTCCGGGCGGGGTGCCGGTGTTGATGAGGTCGCCGGGCTCGAGCACGAGGAACTGGCTGAGGTAGTGCACGACGAACCACGGGTCGAAGATCATTGTCGAGGTCGTACCGGTCTGGCGGCGCTGCCCGTTGACGTCGAGCCACATTCCGAGGTTCATGACGTCGTCGAGCTCGTCAGGGGTCGCAAGCCACGGCCCGGCCGGGTTGAACGTCTCGGAGGACTTGCCCTTCGACCACTGTCCGCCGCGCTCGATCTGAAACGCTCGTTCGCTCACGTCGTTCACGACGACGTAGCCCGCAATGTGATCGCGCGCCTGCTCGGGGCTCTCGAGGTAGCTCGTGCGCTTGCCGATGACGATGCCCAGCTCAACCTCCCAGTCGAGCTTTGTCGCGCCGCGTGGCATGCGCACATCATCGTTCGGGCCGACGAGGGTGTTGGGGCTCTTCGTAAACAGAATCGGCTCGTCGGGCACGGCCATGCCCGACTCGGCCGCGTGATCGCTGTAGTTCAGCCCGATGCACAGAATCTGGTGCGGGCGAGCAATCGGGGCTCCGATGCGGGAATCGCCGAAGGGCTGCACGGCGCCTGCCGCGACACGCTCGGCGACGACCGAGGCGAGAGCGGGCATCCCGCCGCCACCAAAGAAGGCCTCGTCGAAGTCAGGGGTGATGTCGGAGACGTCAACGTAGTGGGTCTCGTCGACCCGCACGACGGGCTTCTCGTGCCCCACGGGGCCCAGGCGCATCAGTTTCATCGCGTTCTTTCTAGTAGGTAGCGCGTCCGCCGCTGATGTCGTACACGGCGCCGGTCGAGAAACTGACCTTGTCAGAGGTCAACCAGGCAATCAGCTCGGCAACCTCGTCGGCCCGACCCACGCGCTTCATCGGAATCAAGTCGGTGATGTATTTCAGCACAGCCGGGTCAGTCTTCGCGTTCATGGGCGTGTCGATGACGGCCGGGGCGATCACATTGACGAGCACTCCCGTCTGGGCGAGTTCTTTGCCGACAGACTTCGTGAGCGCGATGACGGCACCTTTCGTCGCCGAATAGGCGGCGAGATTCGGGTTGCCGTCTTTTCCCGCCATCGACGCGACGTTGACGATGCGACCCCACCCACGCTCGACCATGCCGGGGGCGAATGCGCGAATCATCGCGACGGTGCCCATGACGTTGACGTCGACCGTGCGCTGCCACTCGTCGGGTGTCGTCTCGAGTAGGGGCTTGTTCGGCCCGACCACGCCGGCACAGTTGACGACAATGTCGACCGGGCCGATAGCGGCGGCCATGGCGTGCACCGCTGCATCGTCAGAGACGTCGAGGCGCTGATCCGCGGCGTCAGATAGATCGACCGTGATGACCTCGATGCCATCGGCTCGCAGTCGTTCGGCCGCCGCGGCGCCGAGCCCACTGACACCGCCCGTGATGACGGCGCGGCGCGGCGCGCTCACTGTGCAGCCTCCGGCCGGTCGAGCTCAACCCGGTAGTCGCTGATGTACACGTGCTCGGCATCGCTCATGTCTTTGAAGAACAGCCGAGCTTCACGCCCAAGCCGCAGACAGGTGCGCTTCGACGCAAGGTCCTCGGGCGAGTCGGTGGGTTGCAACGACGGATACCACAGCACGTGCCCCGGTCGGTGGATGATGCGCACCGGCGTCGACCACTGCTGCGCGTTGTCGCCGTGCCCCAAGTCTCGATTCGTGTTGATCGACATGAAGAGGCTGTCGCCCACCCAGAAGCTGCCGTCGACACGGCCGAGCAACATGACCCAAACCTCGAGGTGTTCGTTCCAGCTGACCGAGGGGCCCCAGTAGTAGAGCTCGTCGCCCTGCGACACACCGCCGCCACCCTCAGAAAGAGGAATGCGCAGACTCGCGATTGGCTGCCCCACGCCGTTCCACGGTGCATCCCAGCCCGTACCGCTCCACCGCCGCGCGGCACCGGCCGGAGCATCCAGGTCAGCAAGGGGAATGCGCGCGACGCTTACGCACTGTGCCGCCGCCTCGGTCTCGCGATCCCACGTCTCGGCACTCCACGTCGTCGGGTAGGCGTACTCGCCAAAGAACACGTAGAGGTGATCGCCCGACGCGACCGCGCTCGGGTCGCCGACCCCGCCCGGAAAGCAGTTGTTGCGATTGACGGGTAGCCGAATCATGCGGTCATCGAGGTCTTGCAGGATGATGCCGTGGTTGGCCCAGCTTTCGCCACCGTCGGTCGACTTCATGATGCCGATGCGCGGCACCGCCTGCACGCCCTCGGGCCCCGTCAGCCCGGGAGGCCAGTCGACGTCGCTGTAGCCCTCGCCGGTGACCTCGTCGTAGGGCAGCGTCGAGGGGTAATTCTCGTTGTGGTAGAGCGCATACAGGGTGCGGCCCGACGCATCGGCCGGGTCTTGGTAGATGGTTTCGAACCACACCGCACCGTGCAGACCGGGCTCGCCGGGAGGAGTGTTGGGGGGCAGAACCGGCTCGATGAACTCATCCGGCCCGCGGTCGAAGGCTTCGGCCACCGTTGCTCCGCCCGCGTACTTCAACTCGCGCGCGTCACCCCACAGCGGGTCTTCGCCGTACTTGCCCGGAAAGATGCGGAACTCGTCGCCCACCCACGCTGTCGCCATGTTGCAGTCGACAAAGTTGCGCACCTCCAGGCGCTCGGTCGGGGTCAAGCGCATGGTGATGCCGTCAACGCCCGCGTGAATGACGGTCGGCTCGGTGCGACTCGTCGCCGCGTCGTTGGTGCTGGTCATCGTGACTCCTTCGTCTCGGTGGTTGTCGTGCTGAAACGGATGCTCGCGCGCACCTCGCGCGCCGTGAGCCGGTAGTGCGGCATAACTCCGGGGCCGCACGCTCCGGTGCCAACGCCGTGCTGAGCCGCGTCGAGCACAACGTGTGTGCGGCCATCGGTGCGCAACAGGTGATCGTGGGTCGTGGCGGCAAGAGTCTCGGTCGACCACGGCCGCACCGTGAGCGCGACGCCGTCGGTTGATGAGACCTCGAGCGCGCCGCCAGGAAGACCCTCGAGGCGAGCCCAGTGGACGCCGGCACGGGCACCCGACTCTTGCGGGCGCACGGTGCGCTCGAGCATTCCGTCGAGGTCACGCGAGAACCAGCCGACGTGCGCGGCTTGACCCGTGTCGGGGTAGGCCGGCCCCGGGCCGCGGCCGAACCACTGCACGCTCTCGACGAGGCCGGGCAGCGCGAAGGAGAATCCGACGCGCGCCCATTCGACCGTGCTCGTGGTCTCGTTATCGGGCACGACCTCGGCGTCGAGGCGCACTCCGCCTTCGTCAGCGGTCCACCGGCACCGCAGGGTGGCCGAGGCATCGGTTGCCGCCGCACCGACGTGGGTAACAACCTCGATGTGATCGGCGGTGCGCTCGACCGCGACCAGGCGCGAGACGAGGCGGTCGAGGCCCAATGTCGCCCAGCGCTGAGCGTCAGAGGGCGCCCCTCCCGTGTCCCACCCGGAACCTCGATCGTTGTCGATGGGTGCGCGCCACAGCTCGAGCCGCCAGTCGTCAATCTGGTGCGCGCCGATCGCGGTCACCGCGCCGGTCGTGTCATCGATCGCGAGGTCGTCAAGGGTCAGCGTGCTCCGGCTCGGCAACGCGGCCGGTCGCGCCTCGTCGGCTCCAACCGTCACGACCTGCGCGCGCGCAACGCCCCACGCCGCGGTGTCAGCCGTGCCGAGCTCGCTGGCCTCGATCGTGACGACCACGCCGGGCGTGCGCACGTGCTCGAGCAGGGGCGGAGGCAGCGGAATGTCAGCGGTGCCGCGCGGGGCAACGGGCTCGTGCGCGAAGACTCCCGCGCGGCCCTGCGTGATGCCGTCGGCGTCGAGTCCATCGCCGTCGAGCGACGAGGAGGCCGAGGCGACGCGCCAACTCAGCTGGAATCGACTCGTGTCGGTGTGGTCGAGGCGGCTGCGGAGGCGCAGCACGCCGGCATCAGCATCCACGCTCATGACCACCGGGGCGAAGACGGCCGCGAGGTCGGCGAGCTGCGCGCGCGGGGTGCGGTCGGCGGCAATCAGACCGTCGATGACGAAGTTGCCGTCGTGCACGATTTCGCCGAAGTCGCCGCCGTAGAAGGTGCCGACGCCGCCACCCTCAAGTGAGCGGTGAATGCCGTGCTCGAGCCACTCCCACACGAAACCGCCCATGATGCGCGGGTAGCGGTCGAACAGCTCTTGGTATTCGGTCATGCCTCCGGGGCCCGTGCCCATGGCGTGAACGTACTCGCACAGGATGAACGGCATGGCGCGACGTCGGGCGTCGAGAGCGGCTGCATCGTCGTCGGGCCCCAGCGTCAGCCACGGGTTCTCGGCCAGCGGCTCTTCCTCGCGGCGGCCGATGAGCTCAACCTCGGCGTGCGAGGCGTACATGCGGCTATAGACGTCGACATCGCGGCACGCCAGGTCACCCTCGTAGTGCAGCGGGCGCGTCGCGTCGCGGCCTCGAATCTCGGCGGCCATCGCGGCGAGGTTGCGGCCGGTTCCGGCCTCGTTGCCGAGCGACCACATGATGATGCTCGGGTGGTTCTTGTCGCGTTCGACCATGCGGGCGGCACGGTCGCGCAGCGCAGCCTCCCACGCGGGGTCGTCGGTCGGGTTGCGTCGCCAGCCGACATCGCCGAAACCGTGCGTCTCGAGATCACACTCGTCGATCACCCAGAATCCGAGCGCGTCGGCGAGGTCGAGCAGATCGGGGTGGGGCGGATAGTGCGAGGTGCGAATCGCGTTGACGTTGTGCCGCTTCATGAGGTGCAGATCCCGCAGGAGCGTCTCGTAGGGCACCGCACGCCCGAAGTCGGGGTGGTGCTCGTGACGGTTCACCCCGCGCAACTGCACGGGCGCGCCGTTGACGGTGAAGATGCCGTCGACGATCGCCACGGTGCGAAAACCAATGCGCGTCTCGACGGTTTCGCCGCCGGCCTCAGCCGTGCCGGTCGAGACCCTGAGCGTGTAGAGCTGCGGGCTCTCGGCCGACCAGGGCTGAGCATCCACCACCGCGACCTCAATGCCCGGCGTGATCGTGAGCCCCAACTCGACCACCTCAATGGCCATCGGGGCACCGGATGCTGCGCTCACGTCAACCCGCAGGCTCGCGCCGTTCGGCCCCCAGCTCGCTACCGCGTGCACATCGTCGATGGCGAGTGCCGGCCGCTCGCGCAGGGTGACGGAGCGGATGATGCCGGGGTTCCACCACTCATCTTGATCTTCGACGTATGAGGCAGCGCTAAAGGTGTGCACGCGCACGACGAGCACGTTCGCGGCGTCGAGCAGCCCGCTCACGTCGAAGATGGTCGGCAACCGGCTGCCGCGCGTCGACCCGACGAACGTGCCGTTGAGCCACACCTCGCCTGCACCCTCGACGCCCTCGAAACGCAGGTGCGCTCGCTCGGGCACGGTGTCGAGCGTGAAGTGCAGACGATGGTCACCGACGGGGTTCGCGTCGGGCGGGTGCGGCGGGTCAATCGCGAAGGGGTACTTCACGTTGGTGTACGCGGGGGCGCCGTGCGGGCCACCCACCGTGGCGTCGTGAATCGGCATCGTGAAGCTCGACGGCACGGCGATCGTTCCCCACTCAGCGTCATCGAAATCAGGCTGCTCGATTCCGGCCGGGGCCGCCGCCGCGTTCGGCGACCAGTGGAAGCGCCACTGGCCGTCGAAGGAGATCACGCGAGCGTCGGTGCCGAGGGTCGCCGCAGGCGGCAGGCTGCCGGGAGCCGGCGTGACGTCATCAAGCGGGTGGGGGTGCGCGGGCCGCATCGTCATCGTGCGCTCGCTCCTCGGAATCGGATGGTGCGAATCTGGAACGCCCGGAACGGCAGGTCAATACTGCTTCCTGCACCGGTCGGTTCGCCCGTGAGCGTCCGCTCGAGCAGGTCGGTCGATTCGATCACCGTCGCTGTGCCGTCGAGCATGAGGGTCGTGTGGGCGCGGCCGCCGCGCGACTCGTAAAGGCGCACGACGAGGTCGCCGCTGCCGTCTTCGGCGAGCTTGACAGTTTCGATGACCACGGCCGGATCACTGCTCGTGACAATCGGCGCGAGCGGCGAGGCCGCACGAATGCCGCGCATCGGAGTCGCCAGGTCATAGCCGAGCGCGACCGCATCGCCGATCGTGGCGCCGGGCGCGATGCGGAACCGCAGCACGTGCTCCCCCTGGTCTGTCTCGGGGTCAGGAAACAGCGGGGCCCGTAACAGCGAGAAGCGCACCGTCGTGGTCGTGCCGCCGTCAGCGCGCGTGTCGCGCGAAACGTCGTAGCCGTAGGTCGAGTCGTTCGCGATCGCGACGCCATAACCCGGCTCGGCGAGGTGCACGAAGCGGTGCTGACAGGCCTCGAATCGCGCGGCGTCCCAACTCGTGTTGGTGTGTGTGGGCCGGAAGAGGTGCCCGAACTGCGTCTCAGCGGCAATGCGGTCGGCGTGCACGTCGAGCGGCACGGCGAGCTTGAGAATCATCTCCCGCTCGCGCCAGTCGATGCGGTTCTCGATCTCGAGCGCCGTCGCGCCGGGCCGCAGAATCAGTCGTTGCTCGATCGTCGACTCGCGCACCTTTCGCACGGTGATGACCATGGAGGCGCCATCACTCACGCGCTCGCGACGTTCGTTGACCTCGGTCAACTCGGTGACCGTGCGCATGTAGTGGGCGTCAAGATCCCAGGCGTCCCAGAGATTGGGCAAGTCGCGGTGCAGGCGCAGCACGTTCGCCGGGCGGCCCGGAGTGATCGCCTCGCGGCCATCAGCGTGAGCGATGAGCGAGGTGACGTGGCCCTGAGCATCCACGACCGCCCGAATGATGCCGTTGTCGAGCACGGTCGCGCCCGCCTCGGCCTCGGTCGATGTCACGGGGGGATGCTCCGCCTCAAGCACCGCCGCCCCCAACGCCGGCACGCCCGCGCGCGGGAAGGGCGCCGCGTTGACAGCGAGCGTGACGCCCGCGTCGCCCGGCTCACCCGCAAGGGCCGCAAGAGCCTCGGCGATGATGCCCTCAAGCACTTCGGTCACGGCCGCGTGGCGCTTCTCGGCTTCGTGGTGCACCCAGGCGATCGCGGTGCCCGGCAAGATGTCGTGGAACTGCAGCAGCAGCACCGTGTGCCACGCGCGCTGCAATTGCTCGCGCGGGTAGGCGTACCCCGCCCGAAGCGCCGCGGTCGCCGCCCACAGCTCGGCTTGCCGCAGCAGGGCCTCGTTGCGGCGATTGCCTTGCTTCGTTCGCAGTTGCGACGTGAAGACACCGCGGTGAAGCTCGAGGTACATCTCGCCGCTCCACACCGGA
Source organism: uncultured Microbacteriaceae bacterium (assembly GCA_964462815.1). Lineage (GTDB taxonomy): Bacteria > Actinomycetota > Actinomycetes > Actinomycetales > Microbacteriaceae > Microcella. The sequence goes on along the minus strand of CAYWZI010000098.1, from coordinate 764 downwards.
GCATGCGGGTACTCGGCCTCGGCCGCGGTGAAGAAGTCGCGCGATGAGCCCATCGTGACGCGAGGCGATCCTTCGAGGTCGGCCGTGCGGTGAGCCGCAGCGATCATCTCGCGCGTTGGCCCGCCGCCGCCGTCACCCCAGCCGAAGGGCACAAGCGACATCGTCGCGCGGCCCTTCTCTGAGAAGTTGCGTTCAGCGTGCGCGAGCTCTTTGCCCGACAGCTCACTGATGTAGGTGTCGGCGGGCGGGAAGTGCGTGAAGACGCGCGTGCCGTCGATGCCCTCCCACCAGAAGGTGTGGTGCGGCATGGTGTTGATCTGGTTCCACGAGATCTTCTGCGTCAAGAACCAGCGCGAGCCGGCGCTCGCGACAATCTGCGGAAGCGAGCCGGAATACCCAAACGAGTCGGGCATCCACGCCTCTTCGCACTCAACGCCGAACTCGTCGATGAAGAACTGCTTGCCCGCGATGAACTGTCGGGCCATGGCTTCGCTGCCGGGCATGTTGGTGTCGCTCTCGACCCACATGCCGCCGACGGGCGCGAACTGGCCCGCCGCCACTTTCTCCTTAATGCGGGCGAAGACCTGCGGGTGGTGCTCTTTCATCCACTGGTACTGCTGCGCGCTCGAGCACGAGAAGACGAAGTCGGGGTGCTGGTCCATCAGGTCCATGACGTTCGTGAACGTGCGCGCACACTTGCGCACGGTCTCGCGCAGCGGCCACAACCACGCCGAGTCGATGTGGGCGTGACCCGTTGCGAGCAC
>CAYWZI010000097.1:0-8772 GCA_964462815.1 uncultured Microbacteriaceae bacterium | reverse complement strand
ATAGCGTCGCGACACAGAGCCGACTGCGGGACTCGAACCCGCAACCGCCCGATTACAAGTCGGGTGCGCTACCAATTGCGCCAAGTCGGCCAGACCCCTCGGGGCCCGCAGGGCACGAGGCCCTGAGTCAGCGTACCGCCGCTAGGGCGACGGTGTCGGAGTCGGAGACGGGGTTGGGTTGGTCGAGAACTCGTCCCCAGCCGCCTGGAGCACGAACTGCGAGAACTCGCTCTGCTCAAAGGGGTAGCGGTACTCAAACACCTGACCGTTGACGAGAATCGTCGGGGTTCCTTGAATCGACTCGATTTCCGCATCCCGAATCGCCAGGGGGCCGCTGACGGCACGATCAGTGGCGGCCTGCACCCATGATCGGAAGGTGCGTTCGGCTATGCACTCCTCGATGGGCCCTGTCGCACCGGCCGCTTCGATGATCGACAGCAACTGCGCGTCGTCGAGGCCGGGCGTGCCTTCTTCGGGCTGCGCAATGAAGAAGGCCTCGTTCACGTTGAAGAAGGAGTCGGGCGAATAGTTCGCCACACAGGCGGCAGCGTTCGCCGCGCGAAGCGAGTACTGCGTGCCCGCAGACATGTTCGTAAGGATCGCGATGGGTCGATACTCGACCGTCGCGGCACCCGACTCAACGAGGGTGCGAATGAGCGGGCCGTTGACCTCTTCGAACTCGCCGCAGATCGGGCACAGATAGTCGACGAAGATCTGAATGTCGACGACTCCGGGTGGATTCGCTTCGGAAGTGACGGGGCGGTCATCCGGTGCAAGAGCGGGCGTTGTCACAGCGACGAACCCTTCGCCGATGCGAATTCCATCACTCGCCATGTTGCGCGGACCAGGTCCGTCGGGGCGCACCGAGTTGACCAACACGAGCGCGATGACGGCAACGATCGCGACGGCTGCCAGCGCAACTCCGCCCTGCAACAGAAGCCGCGAGCGACGCTCTTTCCTCTGCTGTTGGGCACGCAGTTGGCGCGCCTTCTCGCGAGCCTCGGCCCGCCGCTCGTTCTTCGACGGACGTGCGCTCGCCGACCAGTAGTCACTCATGGAACCCCATTCAGACGGAAGCCGAAATCTCCCGACACAGTCAAGGGCGCCGTAGCGCCCCGCGAGATTCTACCTGCTCTCGCACTGCGCAGGCTCGGTCGAGGATGAGCAGTCGGCGTGCGGCCCACGAGATGGCATACTGGCACCTGATGCTCAACGGTGCGCATCATGCCTAGAAGGCACCATCCATTCACGAAGGATCGTCCGGCACGTACCTGCCGGTGAAGGAGAAAAACACTATGGCAACCGTCACTTTCGACAAGGCCACCCGCCTCTACCCGGGTTCGACTGTTCCCGCAGTCGACTCACTCGATCTGCACGTGGGCGACGGAGAGTTCCTCGTACTCGTCGGCCCCTCGGGTTGCGGCAAGTCGACCTCGCTGCGCATGCTCGCCGGCCTCGAAGAGGTTAACTCTGGCGACATCTTCATCGGTGAGCGCAACGTCACCGACGTTCCGCCGAAAGACCGCGACATCGCCATGGTCTTCCAGAACTACGCGCTCTACCCGCACATGACGGTTGCCGAGAACATGGGCTTCGCGCTCAAGATCGCCGGCATCAACAAAGACGAGCGCGCGACCCGTGTGCTCGAGGCGGCCAAGCTGCTCGACCTCGAGCCCTACCTCGACCGCAAGCCCAAGGCGCTCTCGGGCGGTCAGCGTCAGCGTGTCGCCATGGGTCGCGCCATCGTGCGTCAGCCCCAAGTGTTCCTCATGGACGAGCCGCTGTCGAACCTCGACGCCAAGCTGCGCGTACAGACCCGCACGCAAATCGCGTCGCTGCAGCGTCGTCTCGGTGTCACGACCGTGTACGTCACGCACGACCAGACCGAGGCCCTCACGATGGGTGACCGCATCTGCGTGCTGAAAGACGGAATCTTGCAGCAGGTCGGCACGCCCCGCGACCTCTACGAGACCCCGAACAACGTCTTCGTGGCCGGCTTCATCGGCTCGCCCGCGATGAACCTCTTCCCGGCCGAGGTCGCCGACGGTGGTGTGAAGTTCGGCAGCGCCATCGCTCCCGTTGCACGCGACGTGCTGTCGTCGACGAGCGAGAAGGTCGTGACCGTGGGCGTTCGCCCCGAAGACATGATCGTCAAGACGAGCGGCGACGGGCTGCCCGTTGAGGTCGAGATCGTTGAAGAGCTCGGCGCTGACGGCTACCTCTACGGCAAGACCGAAGTTCAAGGCCAGCGCGTCGACATCGTCGCCCGCGTCGATGGTCGCGTGCACCCGCACAGCGGCGACACGGTCTACATCACGCCCGAGCCGAAGCACGTGCACGTCTTCGACACGGCATCGGGCCTGCGCCTCAACACGGAGCCGATCGCCAGCTGATCGGTCGACTGACGTCGACCATCAGAACCGACAACACTGCCGATGAGGGCGGGGTGTGCCACCAGGCCGCCTCGCCCTCCTCGCATTTCCGCCCCCGTGCGAGCACACCGAACCGCTCCAGAAGGCACAGGTCATGACCGCCTCGTTGAACATCACCTCCGCCGTCACCGACACCGCTCTGCTTGACCTTCCGTGGCACGTGCCGCTTGAGCTCTGGCCCGACGACTCGATCGCGTCACTGCCCAAGGGCATCTCGCGGCACCTTGTGCGCTTCGTGCACATGAGCGACTACGTCGTCGCGGTGAAGGAGACAACCGAAGAGATGGCGCGGCGTGAGTACGAGATGCTCCGCACGCTCCAACGTCTCGACATTCCATGCGTCGAACCGGTTGCCGTCATCACCGGCCGAGTGAGCGCCGACGGCGAAGAGCTTGCCCCTGTTCTCGTGACGCGACACTTGCGGTTTTCCCTGCCCTACCGCGCTCTCTACTCACAGACCCTGCGCCCCGACACCGCGACGCGGTTGGTGGATGCTCTCGCCCTGCTACTCGTTCGTCTGCACATCATCGGCTTCTTCTGGGGAGACGTGTCGCTCTCGAACACGCTCTTTCGGCGCGACGCGGGCGCCTTCGCCGCCTACCTCGTCGATGCTGAAACGGGCCAACTGTATGAGGGCGGACTCTCCAACGGGCAGCGCGAGAACGACCTCGAGATTGCTCGCGTCAACATCGCCGGCGAGCTGCTCGATCTCGAAGCGGGTGGACGACTCGACGAGAGCGTCGACGCCATTGAGACCAGTAACGGCATCATCGACTCGTATCGCTCGCTCTGGAAAGAACTCACCGGGTGGGAGTCCTTTGACCGCTCTGAGCGGTGGCGCATCAACCAGCGTGTTGAGCGCCTCAACGCTCTGGGATTCGACATCGAAGAGCTGGCGATCACGACCGATGGTGCGAGCACAGAGGTGCGTATCCGCCCAAAGGTGGTCGATGCTGGGCATCACACGCGTCGACTGATTCGCCTGACCGGAATCGACGCCGGCGAGAACCAGGCCCGACGACTGCTCAATGATCTCGATGCCTACGCGGCATCCACGTATCCCGACCGGGAGATGGATGAAGAAGAAGTCGCTCATGAGTGGCTCGCGCGCGTGTTCGAGCCGGTCGTGCGCGCGATTCCGAAAGATCTCCGGGGCAAGCTCGAAACGCCCGAGATGTTTCACCAGTTGCTCGAGCACCGCTGGTATCTGTCGCAGAACCAGTCGCGATCGATTCCACTCGCCGAGGCGCTCAGCTCGTACATCGACACGGTGCTGCGGCACCGCCGCGATGAGGCCACCGTCATCGCACCGGTGACAGAAACGATCTCGCTGCCCGCACTCGACACGAGCGAGATCGAGATCGTCGACGGCGACGACGAACCGACGGGTACGTGGCGCGACAAGGTCTGAGGCGCCGGGCTCCGCCAGCAGCGCCGCGCAGGCTCGAGGGCTCTGCGCGGCGGCCGGAAGGGCATCCGCCCCTATAGGTTCTTGACCGCTGTCAGCACCTTGGTGAGCGACTCCTTGGCGTCACCGAACAGCAGTGTCGTCTGCGGTTCGTAGAGCAGGTCGTTCTCGATGCCCGCGAAGCCCGGGCGCATCGAACGCTTGAGAAAGACCACTTGGCGTGCTGAAGCCACGTCGAGAATCGGCATGCCGTAAATCGGTGAGCCGGGGCTCGTCTTGGCCGCCGGGTTCACGACGTCGTTCGCGCCGACCACGAGGGCAACGTCGCAGTTCTTGAACTGCGGGTTGACCTCGTCCATCTCGGCGAGCACTTCATAGGGCACGTTGGCTTCGGCGAGCAGCACATTCATGTGGCCCGGCATGCGCCCCGCGACGGGGTGGATGCCAAACACAACCTCGATGCCTTTCGCCTCGAGCGTCGTTGCGAGCTCGGCCATGGTGTGTTGCGCTTGCGCAACCGCGAGGCCGTAGCCCGGCACGACGATAACGCGCTGTGCATAGCCGAGCAGAATCGCCACGTCTTCTGCGCTCGACGAGCGCACGGGGCGATCGCTCACGGCCGTCGAGCCCGCCGTCGACCCGCCGCGGAACGCTCCGAACAGGGTGCCCGTGACGCTGCGACCCATGGCCTTCGCCATCTCGCGAGTGAGGATCGAGCCGGATGCTCCCACGAGGGTACCCGCGACGAGCAGCAGCGTGTTGCTGAGCACGAGTCCCGAGGCCGCAACGGCCAGACCGGTGCCGGCGTTGAGCAGCGAGATGACGATGGGCACATCGGCGCCGCCGACTGGCAGAACGAGCAGCACACCGAGCACGAGGCCGACGAGCAGGGCAACGATGGCCGCGACCGTCTTCACCCCGGCGAGCCCGAGCCCGGTGAGCACGGCGTCGTCGAGCACGATGATCACTGCGCTTGCCAGGCCCACCACGAGCAGCAGCACAATCACAATGGCCTGGCCCGGGAACACGATGGGCCTCGTCGGCATGAGCTCTTGCAGCTTCAGGAAGGTGATAACCGAGCCCGAGAACGAGATCGACCCAATGAGGAGGGTGAACGCCACGGCGATGAAGGCTCCGACGGTCGAGCTGTGCTGCAACTCGAGCAAGGCGACAAGTGCTGCCGCGCCGCCGCCGACTCCGTTGAAGAGCGCGACGAGTTGCGGCATCTGCGTCATCTTGACCATGCGCGACGCGGGCACGGCGATGACGGTGCCCACGGCGATCACGCCGAGAATCAGCGCGATGTTATCGAGCTCGGTCGAGAGAAACACAACGACCATCGCGAGCATGGCACCGAACGCACCAATGAGGTTTCCGCGCCGGGCGGTCTTCGGTGAGCCGAGACCCTTGAGGGCGAGAATGAAGCAGACGGCCGCCACGAGGTACAGCAGGGCGGTCAGTTCGGGGCTGAGCAGCATCACTTCGACGCCTCCTCACGCGCAGCGGCCTTCGGTCTCCCGCCGAACATCGTCAACATGCGGTCGGTGACGACGAAGCCGCCCACGAGGTTGATCGTGGCCATGAGCACAGCGATCAGCGCGACGACGAGCACGAGCGTGTTCTCCGCTTGCCCCGCGACGATGACCGCACCGACGAGGATGATGCCGTGAATGGCATTGGCTCCCGACATGAGCGGGGTGTGCAGAGTGCTCGACACTTTCGAGACGACCTCGAAGCCGACGAACACGGAGAGCACGAAGAAGGTCAGCAGCGTGATGGGGTCCATCAGTTCGAGCCCTTTCGGTCGGCGAGGGCCGAGGCGGTGGGCTCGTGCCGCACCTCTCCCCCGTGGGTGAGGCACGATGACGCGACGACCTCGTCGTCGAAGTCGGGGGTGAGAGAACCCTCGACCGTCATGAGCGCGATGAAGTTCGCGATGTTTTGGGCGAGCAGGCGCGAGGCGTCAGCGGGCATCGTGGAGGGAGCATCCTTCATGCCGACGATCGTCACGGTTCCGCCGGCGACCGTGACCGTCGTGTCGACGCCCGCGACGGCGCCTTCGACGTTGCCGCCGGTCTCGGCCGCGAGGTCGACGATCACCGATCCCGCGCGCATGCCCTTCACCATGGCTGCCGTGACGAGTCGCGGCGCGGGGCGGCCGGGTATCGCGGCCGTGGTGATGATGAGGTCGGCATCGGCGATGTAGGGCGCGAGCAGCTCACGCTGACGATCGGCGCGATCGGCCGCCAGCTCTTTCGCGTAGCCCCCAGCGGCGTCGGCCGATGCGTCGAGGTCGAGATGAATGAAGGTTCCGCCCATCGACTGCACTTCGTCAGCCGAGGCTGAGCGCACGTCGTAGGCCGAGACCTTGGCGCCCAGGCGCTTCGCGGTCGCAATGGCCTGCAGGCCCGCCACGCCCGCACCGAGCACGAGCACTTTGGCAGGCGGAATCGTGCCGGCCGCCGTCATGTAGAGCGGCAAGAAGCGATCGAACCGCATCGCGGCCTCGAGCACGCAGCGGTAGCCGGCGACGAGTGACTGCGACGTCAGGGCATCCATCGACTGTGCGCGCGAGATGCGCGGAATCAGTTCGAGCGAGAACGCCGTGACTCCCTTCGCGGCGAGCGCGGCGACCGCATCGAGTTCACTGGCGGGCGACGCGAAGCCGATGGTCACGGCTCCCTTCGGCAACTTCGCGATCGTCGCGGTATCGAGCGGGCGCACGTGGGCAAGCACCTGCGTCTTTGCCAGCGGGATGCTCGCCACGAGTGTCGCGCCCGCGTCGACATAGGCGGCATCGGCGTGGCCCGCGGCCACACCCGCGCCTTTCTCGACCGAGACGGTGTACCCCGCCGCTACGAATTGGCTCACGGTCGCGGGGGTGGCGGCGACGCGCTTCTCCCCGTCGATCGGTTCACGCCGGATGGCGATCTGCATGTCAGGCTCCCTCGGGTCATCGGCGACCAGGGGAACACTATCTCCCGCGCGCTGTCGACGGACACCACGTGTGGCCGTGATTCGTGAAAGATGTGCGGTATTTCACCACAGAGCATGATGACGAAGCTCAGGCGAGAATCGACACCGGGTTCTCGATGCGAGCGACGAAGGCGGCGAGCCAGCGCGCGGCGAGCGCGCCATCCATGACCCGGTGATCGGCCGAGAGAGTCACATTCATGACCATGCCGACCTCGAGCGCGCCGTCGACCACGACGGGGGCCGGACGCGCCGCGCCGACCGCGAGGATTCCCGCCTGGGGCGGATTGATGATCGCGCTGAAGGCCTGCGTGCCGAACATGCCGAGGTTCGAGACGGCGAAACTGCCACCCTCGATCTCATGCTGCTTGAGGCGGCCTTCGCGCGCTCGCACGGCCAGATCGGTGATCGCGGCCGAGAGTGCCGTGACCGTGAGCGACTCGACGCCGCGCACGACCGGGGTCACGAGGCCGTCGTCGAGCGAGACCGCGATCGCGATGTCGGCCGTGCGATGCCGCAGGCGGCCCTCGTCACTCCACGTGGTGTTGGCCTCGGGCACGTCGGCGAACGCCGCAGCCACCGCCTTTACGACGAGATCATTAACCGAGATCTTGACGCCGTCGATCGAGTTGATCTCACGCCGCAGTTCTAGCAAGCGATCGACGCGGCAGTCCGCGGTGAGATAGAAGTGCGGCACCGTCGACTTGCTCTCGGTGAGCCGCCGGGCGATCGTCGTGCGCATGCGGCTGTGAGGAATGAGCTCGGGTTCGGCCGACACCGCGGCAGGGGCTGCGGCCGCCGCGGGGGCGGGTGCTGGTGCTGCCGACGCCGGAGCACCGGCGACGAGCGCCTCGACGTCGCGTCGCACGATGCGGCCGTCAGGGCCGCTGCCCGACACCGACGACAGGTCGAGCCCACGCTCGCGCGCGAGCCGACGCACAAGCGGACTGATGAACCGGCGTTCTCCGGGCTGCGCCTCGACCCCCGGAGCTGCTGTGGTCTGCTCGGGCGCAGCGGGTGCTGCTGCGGCCGACGCCGGCGCGGCAGCAGGCGGTGCCGGCTCGGCGGGTGCGGCGGTGGCCGCGGGTTCAGCGGCAGACGAGTCTGCCGTCGGGGAGGCAGGGGCCACCTCCCCCGCCTCCCCCACGATTGCGATGGGCGCACCGACGTCGACGTTGTCACCCTCGTTGATGAGCAGTTCGAGCACGGTGCCCGCCATCTCGGCGGTGTACTCGACGACCGCTTTCTCTGTCTCAATCTCGGCGAACGGCTGGCCCACGGCGATCGCGTCGCCCGGCGAGACGAGCCACTTCTGCACGGCGGCCTCGGTGACATTCGCGAGCACCTCGGGCATGCGGATGATCGTGGCCATCAGGCACCCCCCGCATTCCGGCGCACGGTCTCGATGCCGGCGACAACCTCTTCGGTGCGGGCGATCGCCGCGCGCTCCAGCACTCTCGAAATCGAGGGGGATGACTCGGTTCCGGTCACGCGCAGCACAGGCTGGTCGAGCCAGTCGAAGAACCGGCGCTGAATCTCGTCGGCCAGCCAGCCGCCGTACGAGGTGCCGAGGGCTCCCTGCTCGACGATGAGCACCGCGTTCGTCTTCTTGACGCTGGCCTCGATGGTCGTCCAGTCGATTGATGCGCGGTCGAGCCAGCGGAGGTCGATGAGCTCAGCATCCGCGCCCGTCTGCTCAATGGCGTCGGCGCAGTGCCGCACCATCGAGAGGTAACTGATGAGTGTCATCTCGGCACCCTCGCGGCGCACCGCAGCCGTGCCGGGCGGAATGATGTAGTCCAGATCGCCCGCGATGACCTGGTCCTTCTCGCCGTAGAGGTCGACATGCTCGATCACGAGAACGGGGTCTTGCAGGGCGAGGGCAGCGTTCATGAGCCCCACATAGTCGGCGGCCGTCGAGGGTGCGACGATGCGCCAGCCGGGGCTCGTGGCGAAGAT
>CAYWZI010000096.1:0-8986 GCA_964462815.1 uncultured Microbacteriaceae bacterium | reverse complement strand
GGTTCGAGGGGACACTGCTCGGGTTTGCACTTGATCTCTTGCATCGCGAGCACATCGACGTCGGCGGTGACGAGCCAGTCGACAACGCGTCCGTATCGGGTGCGAATGGAGTTGACGTTCCAGGTGGCGATGCGCATGGGGTTCAGCCTACGAACTACAGTGAGTGGTGTGAACGACGTGAAGGCGCAGCTCATTCGCTATGTGCGCGACGAGGCCGTGTTTCACGGCGACTTCACCCTCACGAGCGGTGCGAAGGCGAGCTACTACATCGACCTGCGTCGCGTGAGTCTCGACCATCGGGTGGCTCCGCTCATCGGCCAGGTCATGGTTGACCTCATTGCCGATATCCCCGAGATCTCGGCGGTCGGAGGGCTCACGATGGGCGCCGACCCCATCGCGTCGGCGGTGCTGCACCAAGGCGCAGCTCGCGGCCTCACCTACGACGCTTTCGTCGTGCGCAAGGCACCCAAAGATCACGGCCGCGGCAAGCAGGTTGAAGGCCCCGACGTCGCGGGAAAGCGCGTGATCGTGCTCGAAGACACCTCGACGACCGGCGGGTCGCCGCTGACGGCGGCGCGAGCCCTCGAGGCGGCCGGAGCAACAGTGGTCGCCGTCGCGGTTGTCGTCGACCGGGCGACGGATGCTCGCCGCGTGATCGAAGAGGCCGGCTACGAATACCGCGCCGCCATCGGGCTTGCCGACCTGGGGCTCGTGTGACGATCGACGACCGCGACCCCGAGACAGGCGACTCCGAAACCGGCGGCTTCAACGCCGATGAGTGGTTTCGCACGCAGTTCGCCGCGCCCGCGTCGGTGCCTCCTCCTCCTGCGTCGGTGCCGATCTCACTTCCTCCGCCCGTAGCGCCACCGCCTGCAGTTCCGCCTGTTGTGCAGCCACCCGTTGTGCAGCCACCCGGTCTGCAGCCCCCTCCGGTGCAGCCCCCCGTGGTGCAGCAGCCACTGCTTCCCCCGCCGCTCATGCCGCCCGCCGCGTCGGGACCCGTGCGGTGGGAGCCGTCGGCCACCGAGCCCATGGCGGTCGTGCCTGACCCGCTCGAGGATGCCCCCGCGATCGATCAGGCGGGCCGCCCGGCGGGCGACGCCGCAACGGAACTCATGCGCACTCCCGAAGAGGGCGGAGCACTCGATGAGTTGTTTGGCAACGACAAGTTCGAGGAATTCGACGGAGGGCTCATCGCTGCGGTGCCACGTGCCTCGAGGCGCGACGCCACAACCGACGACGGAGGCGCACCGCCGCCACGAGCACCTCTCACGAGAAATCAGAAGGTTCTCATCTGGATCGCCGGCTCGCTGGCGGCGCTGCTCGCTTTGGTCGGTCTCTTTTTTCTCGGTACGCGCATCCCCGACCTTCTCGGACCCGCGCCCGGCGCCGAGCCGTCGCCGACTCCCACGCCGACTCCTACTCCAACAGAGACCGAGCGGCCCGTCGGTCCCGTTGAGCCAGGTGACTATCGGTGGGACGAGTTGTGGGGAGGCGAGTGCCTCGAGCCCTTCGACAACGCGTGGCAAGACGAGTTCACCGTCGTGGATTGCGCCATACCGCACGGTGGTCAGCTCGTCGCGCGTTTGCCGTTCCCGCTGCCGGAAGGGGCGACCCAGCAAGGCGCGTACCCGGGTGAAGAGGTGCTTGCGGGCCAGATCGCGATTCTGTGCAGTGCGCCGGGCGTCATCAACCTGTCTGCCGCCGGAACGTTCCTCGACATTCAGTTGCAGGGTGCTTTCGCGGTGACCGAAGAGCAGTGGGAGGAGGGCATGCAGGACTACTTCTGCTTCGTCAGCCGCTCGTCAGGTGAGCCGCTCACCGGGTCACTCGCGGTTCCTCCCCCGCCCCCGGCGGGGTAGTCGCTCGCCGTCGGTCAGAGGGACTAGCCCTCGACGAGTTCGTGCACGCCCGAGAGGATCTCGTCGGGGCGAAACGGAAACTTCTCAATCTCGTGTTCATCGCTAATGCCGGTTAGCACGAGCACAGTGTGCAGCCCGGCCTCGATTCCCGCGACGATGTCGGTGTCCATGCGGTCGCCGATCATGGCCGTGCTTTCACTGTGCGCACCGATGCGGTTCATTGCCGAGCGAAACATCATTGGGTTGGGCTTGCCGACCACATAGGGCTCCTTGCCCGTGGCCTTGGTGATGAGCGCTGAGATCGCACCGGTTGCGGGCATCGGCCCGTCGGCACTCGGGCCGGTCGCGTCGGGGTTCGTGGCGATGAAGCGGGCACCGTCGCCGATCAGGCGAATTGCCTTGGTGATCGCCTCGAAAGAGTAATTGCGCGTCTCACCGACGACCACGTAGTCGGGATCGGTCTCGGTCATGATGAACCCGGCTTCGTGCAGCGCCGTCGTGAGCCCGGCTTCACCAATGACGAATGCGCGGCCACCGGGCATCTGGCTCGCGCAGAAGTCGGCGGTCGCGAGCGAGCTGGTCCAGATCGACTCTTCGGGCACGTCAAGGCCGCTCGCTCGCAACCGCGCCGCGAGATCACGCGGGGTGAAGATCGAGTTGTTGGTGAGCACCAAGAACGGGGTGCCCCGGTCGCGCCACTGCGCGATGAGCTCGACGGCCCCCGGTAGCGGAGTGCTCTCATGCACGAGCACGCCGTCCATGTCGGTCAGCCAGCTCGTGATCGCACCTCGGTCAGCCATGAGGGTCAGCCTACTGGCGCTGTGTTTCGGGCAATCGACGGGATGCTCAGCCCTTGTTGGTGCGGCGCGCAAGCACGGCCCGCACCACGAGCAGCACGCCACCCAGCACGACGACGCCGATCCCGATGCCAGCAATGAGCGGCACGAGGTCGTTCGAACCGGTGTCGGCGAGGGCGCTGACGGCGAGGGCGGTGATCACTTTCCGACTGTAGCAATGTCGAGGTCGAGCCGGTGGGCGGCGATGGCTACGGCATCCGCGCTCGCATCGATACTGATGAAGCGGCGGCCGAGTTCGCGGGCTGCCGCAGCGGTCGTGCCGCTGCCCGCGAAGGCATCGAGCACCCAGTCGCCCTCGCGGCTCGAGGCCTGCACGATGCGACGCAAGACGCCGAGCGGCTTTTGGGTGGGGTAGCCGGTCTTCTCTGATCCGCTCGTCGGAACGATCGTGTGCCACCACACGTCGGTCGGCAGCTTGCCCCGTGCGGCCTTTTCGGGAGTCACGAGTCCGGGTGCCATGTAGGGCTCGCGGTCGACGGCGTCGCTGTCGAAGTAGTACGTGTCGGGGTTCTTGACGTAGACGAGGATCGTGTCGTGTTTCGTCGGCCAGCGTCGGCGCGACTTAGCGCCGTAGTCGTAGGCCCACACGAGCTCATTGAGAAAACACTCCCGGCCGAAGAGAGCGTCAAGCGCCACTTTGGCGTAGTGCGCCTCGCGCCAATCGAGGTGCAGATAGAGCGTGCCGTCGTCGCGCAGCACTCGATGCGCTTCGATGAGGCGCGGCGCGAGGAAGGCCCAGTAGTCGACGAAGGTGTCGTCATAACTACTGAGCGCTTCGATCGTGCGCGAGTAGCTCGTGCCGGCAAAACCGAGGTGCGCGCCCTCGGGGTCGCGCGTGCTGCGAATGGTCGAGCGGTGTTGCGTACGCCCGGTGTTGAACGGCGGATCGAGGTAGACGAGCTGCACGCACTCATCGGGCAGCGCCGCCAAGACGGCGAGGTTATCGCCGTGAATGAGCAGGTCTGGGCCGTCAGGGCTCCACAGCGGCGTGCTCATGCACTGACGTTAACATCGCTCGCGCCCAGGGCTAGACCCGCTCGCGTCGACGGGGTGACCGCAGCAGCACCGCGAGCAGCAGCAGGGTGACTCCGATCGCGGCGCCGTAGGCCGGCGTGAAGCCCGCGATGAGAATCGTTACGACTCCGGCGATGCCGAGCACGACTTTGAGCGCGGCAAGCCACGGCCCCACTTGCGCAACCTCGGCGCGATCTCCGCGGCGTTCGAGCCACGCCACGCCAATCACGATCGGAATGAGCAACAGGGCTACCGCGACCAAGAACGGCGGGCGGCTCTGCCACCACTCACCGCTGAGGGGTTCGGGGAACGGCGCACCCGAGATGACGAGCACGACCGCGATGAGCACGATGACCGGAACATGCCACAAGTAGATCTGCATGGCGTTGCGATTGATCGCGTCACTGAGGCCAGCGAGCGTCGGGCGCTCGGCGAGGCGAGCAAGCCACGGGCGCATCCACGCGAACAGCAGCGTCTGCCCAACCCCGAGCACGAGAATCGCTGCGGTCGGAGGGTTCAGGTTGTCGTACATATCGGGCGAGTAGCCGATGACCATGACCATGGAGAGCAGCACCCCAAAAGCGGCGAGGCCACTCGCGCCGAGCATCCAACGCCGACGCCAGTCAAACCAGCCATCGGCGAGGCAGAAGCCCAACTGCTGAATGAAGATCCACACGAAGAGCAAGTTGAGCGCGCCAATGAGGGGCTGGGCGGTCAGCAGGGCGATGGTGTCGACGATCATGACTCCCGCAAGCAAGCCGAGCAGGGTTGCCCACGGCGCGCGCTCGTGCAGGCGGGCCATGAGGGGGACGAGGCCAGAGCATCCGAGATAGACGGCCAAGAACCACAGTGGCTGGCCGATGCGGAAGCCGACGTCGGTGAGAACCGAGTCGGGCAAGCCGATGATTCCGAGAATGGCGAGGGTGAAGCCCACGAGCCCGAGGGGAAGGAGCGCGGGGCGTGCGAGGCGGGCAACGCGGTCGCGCACATAGGTGCTCGCCTGCACGCCACGTTCTCGTTGACGCCGCCACGCGAGCAGCGCCGAGAAGCCGCCCATGACGAAGAAGAGCGGCATCACCTGCACGACCCAGGTGCTCCACGCGAAGATCGGATGCCCGTCGAGCGAGTTCGTGATCGCAAGGCCCTCTGACTCGACCGTGATGCCCGCCATCATGACGTGCAGCCCGACGACCACGACGAGGCAGGCCGCCCGCGTCAGGTCGACAGCGCGGTCGCGGGATGCTCGCGGCGAGTTGCCGGCGGCCGCAGCGTTCTCTGACTCAGGCTCGAGGGATTGCACGGGCTTCTGCTCGAACGTCGTCATCGACCCCCCTCGACCTCACTGATGTGGTCTACAGCGCGCGACGGCCTCGCGGGTACGGGTCGTCTCGCGTTCAGGGTACGCGACGAGACGAAACGCTCATAGGCCAATCGCTCTAGGGTTCACAGTGTGAACGAGTCGACGAACGCGCCCGCCCCCGGCGGGCCGAGCCACGAGTTGACGACTCATGGCGTCGGACCCTGGACGGGCCCTCTGCCCGACGACGCGCGCTACGACCCTGAGCTACTCACCCACGGAGACACCCGCAACGTCATCGACCGCTTTCGCTACTGGAGCATGGAGGCGATCGTCGCCGACCTCGATTCCCGCCGCCACCCCTTTCATGTCGCGATCGAGAACTGGCAGCACGACCTCAACATCGGCTCGATCGTGCGCAACGCCAACGCCTTCCTTGCCGCCGAGGTGCACATCGTCGGCCGCCGCCGCTGGAACAAGCGGGGCGCCATGGTCACCGACCGCTACCAGCACGTGCGTCACCACGACACCATCGCCGACCTCGTGGCGTTTGCGCGCGAGGCTGGTCTGCCGATCGTGGCGATCGACAACGTGGAGGGATCACGCCCCGTGGATGCTGCGCCCCTGCCGCGCGCGTGCATCCTGCTTTTCGGGCAGGAGGGGCCGGGCCTCTCGCCCGAGGCGCTCGCCGCAGCCGACGAAGTGATCGAGATCACGCAGTACGGCTCGACGCGCTCGATCAACGCGAGCGCCGCGGCCGCGATCATCATGCACGAGTGGGTGCGGGCCCACGCGCGCTCGTGACGAGCATCCGGTGACCGACGGCCCTTGACGGCGCTCGCCGCAGCCGATGGACTGAGCGCATGACCGCGATCACTGACGATCTGCCCGCTCAACTGATTCACGCCGAACATGAGGGGTGGCAGGCGATGACGCGGGGCGAGGGCGGCACGCATTCGTTTCACGCGATGCTTCCCGAAGCGGTCATGGTGTTTCCGGGCTCGCTCATCGAGCGCGGGGCCGTCATTGCGGCTCTCGACGGAGTGGTCTGGAGCGAATACTCAATGACTAATCAGCGCGTCGTGCGGCTGGGCGATCGAGCGGCGCTGCTCGCCTACCGCCTGCACGGAGTGCGTGACGGCAAGGCTGTCGAGCTGTGGGCGACGACGACCTATGTCTACAGCGAAGGCCGCTGGCGGGTGGGCGCGCACCAGCAGTCGCCCGCTGACGACTAACCCCGCGCGCGCCGCAGGCGAATCGGGCCCTTTGCGGTCGAGGGGTCGACGACCCTCCCGTTCTGGGTGATCTCGATCTCGCCTGCCGCGACGAGTCGTCGGGCTGCGCGCCGGGCGGGTTCCATGAGTTCGCTCCATTCCCGAACGTCGGACGAGGACGACGCGACAGTGCGCGCAGCCTCGCTCGGGCAGATCGTGGCGTCAGCGGCACGGCTGGTCAGCAGGCTCCGGATGCTCTCCTCGAGCGCCCGGTCAACAGGCTGCACTCCGCGAGCGCGGCAGGCATCGCTGCACCAGCGCACGGCCTCCCAGTCGCGCGCCCACCGCGCCCGCCACTCGATGCGCCGGCCGCACGACCCGCACACCTTCTCGGCGCGGGCGCGGGCGGAATCTTCTGCCTGCCCCCGTTGCCGCCCCATGTTAACCAGGGTGCCCGACTCGCCTGATGTCTAGCCCGGAGGGGGCACGGCCGGCGCTGACCAGCTGCGCCCGCGCCAGTCCCGCGCGAGCAACAGCCCGACGGCGGCGATGACGAACACGGCGAGGGCGGTGCCGCCGAACAGCAAGAACTGCCCCCCGGCTTCGTAGGCGAGCCCGGAGAGGCCGGCGGCCACGGTGGCGGCGACGAGTCCGATGCCGCGCAGCAACCCTTGGGCCGAGCCCGCGCGCGGGGGGTCGACGGCGTGGGCCATGGCCGCCGCAGCGCCGATGAAGGCGAGCGCTTGACCGGTCGACTCGACGAAGCCCATGCCCGTGGCGATGAACGGGTTGCCGACAATGCCATAGAGCGACACGATCGGCAGCAGAATCGCGAGCCCGCGCCAGTAAGCCGAGACGCCCCCGCGCCGGTCGGCGAGTCGCCCAGCCCACCCGGCGACGAGAACGTAGGGCACAGCAAAGAGGGCATAGCTCGCGGCAGTGAGCAGCGGGTCAGCGCCGATGTCGGCCATGAAGCGCGGCCAGATTCCGTCATAGGCGCCGGTCGGCACCATGACCGCGGCATAGAGCAGCACGATGCCCACAATGCGCGGGCTACGGAGCAGGTCAAGGCTCGAGGCCGGCGGGGTTGCGCCGAGGCGGAGCGAGCCGCCAGCATCCGTGCCGTCGAAACCCATGACGCCGGCGGCGATGCCACCGGTCGTGGGGTGCGGGTCGTCGCCAGCGTTGTTCGTTGATCGAGCCACCTCGTGAAAGCCGATGAGCACGGGCACGAGGGCGACGAGCACCACTGCGGCCGATACCGCGAGAATCGCCGACGGCCCCGCGAACGACAGCGCGATGCCCGATGCGAGCGGGCCAACCGCGATGCCCGCGAGCTCGGCAGCGCCGAGTCGACCGAGCAGCTCGCCGCTACGCGAGTGGTCACTGCGCACGAGCAGAGCGCTCGCCGCGATGACGAAGATGCCGAAGCCGAAGCCACCGACGGCTCGACCCACAATGAGTTGCCAGCCCTCGACCGAGATGGCGCTGAAGCCCAGCGACGCAGCCACCATGATGACGCCAATGACGGCCATGAGGCGGGCGTGACCGCGGTCGGCGGCGGGGGCGACGAGAAGTTCGGCGATGAGCGCTGCCGCGAAACCCGCCGCGGCGAGGTAGCCGATCTCGGCGGTGCTGACGCCGAGCGAGCCCTGCAGTGCGGGAATGAGCGGAAAGATGACGAACGATGCCGACGAGAGCACGACCATCGCCGACATGACGCTCGGCACGAGACGCCGAGCGCTGTTGGGCCGCTGTGTCATGGTCGTTCTGCTCCTATTACACTGTTATCCAAGTGGACAATGACGCTAGCACGCCTTGTCCGGTTGGACAATATCGGGGTCGTGCGGCCTATGCTCGACCCGTGACAGAACGCGAGACCGGTGAGCGCACGAGCTCGGTGCGCATGAGCCCCGAGCGCACAAGCTCGGTGCGCACGAGCCCCACGCGCAAGACTTCCGACGAGCGCCGAGACGAGATTGTGCGAGCGACGCTACAGCTCGTCGCGGCTAAAGGCTTTGCGGGTGTCACTCTGCGCGAGGTGGCGACCGAGGTCGGTGTCGTGCACGGACTGATTCGCCACTACTTCGCGAGCCGCGACGAGCTCGTGGCCGCGGCCTTCGACTTCGCCGTCAGCGCCGAGATCGAGAGCGATCGAGCCTTGCTCGACGGGCTTGACCCCGTGAGCGCCCTCGCCGGATGGCTTGCAGCAACACCGGAGCACCACTACCGCGTCTGGATCGACGCCTGGAGCGAAGCCGGCCGCACCCCGGCGCTCGCCGCTGCGCTCGACCGGCACCATCGCGATTGCGAGCGAATTCTCACGACCGTCATCGAACGCATCGTGACGTCAGGGCTCGGCGTAAGCACCGACCCGGCGGCCGATTCTCGTTTGCTGACCGCGGTCGCCGATGGCGTTGCCGTGCAGCATCACGGCATCGCTGCGATTGGCGTCGATGAGGCGAACGACATTGTGTTCGGCGTCGCTGAGCGCCAGTTGGGTCTTGAGTCGGGCTCGTTGGCGCGCGCCAACCCCGTGCCCGCGCGCGGGCAGTGGGCCGAGAGCCCGGTCGCACCTGCTGAGCCCTGAGCCCCGCTGAGCCGTCAGCGCCGCGGCGCTCCCCGATAGACTGAAGGGCAAGCCCTCACCTGTCTCGAAGGGACCACCCATGCCTGCCGTCGTCATCATTGGCGCCCAATGGGGCGACGAAGGAAAAGGCAAAGCGACCGACCTGCTCGCCG
>CAYWZI010000095.1:916-9001 GCA_964462815.1 uncultured Microbacteriaceae bacterium | reverse complement strand
CCTCGGTTTCGGGCACGGTCGCCTCGTACTGCTGGCACCAGCGCGCGCCCTGCAGCGCGATCTCTTTCACACCCTCGATGTCGGTGCGGAACACGACCTCACGCTGCAGCGCGCTCGTCGAGTTGTAGAAGTGCACGATCGCACGCTTGGCGCCCCTGATCGATTCGTAAGTGCGGGCGATGAGGTGCTCGCGCGCCTGCGTCAGCACTTGAATCGTCACGTCATCGGGAATCAGATCCTGCTCAATGAGCGTGCGCACGAAGTCGAAGTCGGTCTGGCTCGCCGACGGAAACCCAACCTCGATCTCTTTGAACCCCATGCGCACGAGCAGCTCGAACATGATGCGCTTGCGCTCGGGGCTCATCGGGTCGATGAGGGCCTGGTTGCCATCGCGCAAATCGACGGCGCACCAGCGGGGTGCTTGCGTGGTGCGCTTCGTGGGCCAGGTGCGGTCGGGCAGGTCGACCGAGAACTGCTCGTGGTACGGCTGGTACTTATGAATCGGCATGCCCGACGGCTGCTGACGGTTCTGCATGATGTGCTCCTGCGTAGGTCGTGGTGTGGTTGTCAGCCGACGACAAACTCCGCGACGAGGGAGGCTGTATTGCTAAGCCTCGTCGCGGCAACGAAGAAGGAGCTGGCCGAACACGCTTCCAGGGTACACCCGCGCCCCGAAAGGTGCCGAATGCGGTTCGGGATGCTCGTCCCCCGCCGCCCGCCCCTAGAACCCGAGCTTGCCCAACTGCTTCGGGTCGCGCTGCCACTCTTTCGCGACCTTGACGTGCAGCTTGAGGTAGACGCGGCGGCCCAGCAGCTTCTCGATCTCGAGGCGCGCGCGCGTGCCGACCTCGGTCAAGCGCGAGCCCTTGTGCCCGATGATGATGCCCTTCTGGCTGTCCCGCTCGACGAAGACGTTCGCGAAGATGTCGAGCACTCCGCCGGGGGCGCGCTCAGCCATCTCGTCGATCGTGACGGCGAGCGAGTGGGGCAACTCGTCGCTCACACCCTCAAGGGCCGCCTCGCGGATGAGCTCGGCAATGCGATCGGTCTCGGACTCATCGGTCACGGCGTCGGCTTCGTACAGCGCGGGCGACTCGGGCATCAGTGCGATGACCTGTTCGGCCAGGAGGTCGACCTGCTCCCCCGTGACGGCAGAGAGCGGAATAACGAGATCCCACTCGCGCAGCTCTGACACCGCGAGCAGCTGCTCAGCGACCCTCGTCGAGCCTGCCGCGTCGGTCTTCGTGACGATGGCGATCTTTCGCGTGCGCGGAAAGTTGTCGAGTTGCTCGTTGATGAACCGGTCGCCCGGCCCGATGGGCTCGTTGGCGGGCACGCAGAAGCCGATGACATCGACGTCGCCGAGGGTGTCTTGCACGACGGCGTTGAGGCGCTCGCCGAGCAGCGTACGCGGCCGGTGCATACCGGGCGTGTCGACGACGATCAACTGGCCGGACTCCCGGTGCACGATGCCGCGGATCGCGCGGCGCGTGGTCTGCGGCTTCGAACTCGTGATGGCGACCTTCTCGCCGACGAGGGCGTTCGTGAGGGTCGACTTGCCGACGTTGGGGCGGCCCACGAAGGTGACGAAGCCGGCCCGGAAGGTGGGCTCGTCACTCTGGGCAGCGCCGCCGCGCGGCTTGCGGGCGTTCACTCGGACTCGTCGCGGTCGCCGGCAAACGCGATGCGAGCATCCAGCAACGCTTGATCGGCCCGCACGAGAACGGTCGTCACGCGCTTGCGGCGGCCCTCGGTGCGCTCAGCGGTGAGGTGCAAACCGTCGACCTCGACGGTCGACCCCGCGACGGGCAGTCGCCCGAGGTGCTTCGTGAGGAGGCCGCCGACGGTGTCGACGTCGTCGTCGTCAAGCTCGATGCCGAAGAGGTCGCCGAGTTCGTCGACGGGCATGAAGGCGCTCACGCGAAACAGATTGTCGTCGAGCTGCTCGCTGTCGAGGGTCTCGCGATCGTATTCGTCAGCGATCTCACCCACGAGCTCTTCAATGAGGTCTTCCATCGTGACAAGGCCGGCGATACCGCCGTACTCGTCGACGACGAGCGCAAGGTGGTTCGACTCGAGCTGCAATTGACGCAAGGCGTCATCGGCCTTCTTTGACTCGGGCAGGAACAGCGCGGGCTTCGCCAGTTGCTCCGCGGGCGTCACGCCGCAGGCCTCGGGGTTTTCGTAGGCCAAGCGGGCCGCATCACGCAAGTAGATGATGCCGAGCACGTCGTCGGTGCTCTCTCCGATGACCGGCACGCGCGAGAGCCCGCGAACGAGGAACAGCGACATCGCTTCGGTCACCGTTTGATCGCGCTCAAGCACGACCATGTCGGTGCGCGGCACCATGACTTCGCGCACAATCGTGTCGTTGAACTCGAAGATGGAGTGAATGAGTTCGCGATCTTCTTCTTCGAGAACGTCGAGCTCAGTTGCTTCATCGACCATGCTCAGGAGCTGCTCTTCGCTCGAGAAGCTCGCACTGCTCGGGCGCCCCGGCGTCACGCGATTACCGAGCGCGACGAGCAGGTCGGCGATCGGGCCGAGCGAGACACGCACGCCGCGCACGAGCCAGTCGGTGCGCGCGAGCATCGCGCGAGGATGCGCTCGGCCGACCGATCGCGGGCTCGACCCCACGAGAATGAACGAAACGATGATCATGATGCCGGCGCTCACGAGCAACACAGCCCACCAGTCGGTGAGCAGCGTGGCGAAGGCTAGCGTCACCAGCACGGCGGCAATCGTCTCAGCGACGATACGCAAGAAGTTGAGCGCATTGACATGCGCGCCGACATCGGCGGCCACGGCGTGTAGCCGACCCGGTTTGCGCCGTTGACCAGCGATGTCAACCAGCTCGATTCGGCTGACGACCCCCAATGCGGCGTCGATAGCGGCGAGCAGACCACCGAACGCGACGAGCACCACCGCGACAGCAAAGAAGACGAGCGTGAGCGCTGTCATGGTTGTCGGCGTCGCTCCGTCAGCGTGAATCCGACCAGAATGTCGCGCTGAATGCCGAACATCTCTTTCTCGTCGTCGGGCTCGGCGTGGTCGAAGCCGAGCAGGTGCAGAATGCCGTGGGTCGTCAGCAGCAGCAGCTCGTCGTGCACCGAGTGGCCCGCGGTCTCCGCCTGCGTCGTGGCCACTTGGGGGCACAGCACGATGTCGCCGAGCAGCCCCGGCGGAGTTGGCTCGTCGTCGCTTCCGGGCCGCAACTCGTCCATCGGAAAGCTCAAGACGTCGGTGGGCCCAGGCTCGTCCATCCACTGCACATGCAGTTGCTCGATCGCGGCCTCGTCGACGAGAACGATGGCGAGTTCGGCATCACGGTGCACATTCAGGTGGTCGAACGCGTGCAGCGCAAGCCGCTGAAGGCTTGCTTCGTCGACGGGGATGCCCGACTCGTTGTTGATCTCGACCGCCATGATCAGCGGCCTCCCGCTCCGGGTCGCGGCCGGCGGGTCGCGCGATCGCGCGGGATTCCTCGGCGGCGTTCTTCGCGATTGGCGCCGGGAACCGGATCAGGCAGACCGGTCTCGCGCGCGTACTGCTGCGCTTGCTTCTCGGCGTCGTATTTCGTGTAGGCGTCGACGATCCGGCCAACGAGGCTGTGCCGCACAACGTCGTCACTCGTCAGTCGGGCGAAGTGGATGTCATCGATGTCGTTCAGCACGCGCGTGACCAACTGCAGACCGCTCGCGCCGACGGGCAAGTCGATCTGGGTGATGTCACCCGTCACCACAATCTTCGAGCCGAAGCCGAGACGGGTGAGGAACATCTTCATCTGTTCGGGGCTCGTGTTCTGGGCCTCGTCGAGCACGATGAAGGCATTGTTGAGCGTGCGGCCGCGCATGTAGGCAAGAGGGGCCACTTCGACCACACCGCTCGCGAGCAGCTTGGGCACGAGCTCCGGGTCCATCATCTCGTTGAGCGCGTCATAGAGCGGGCGCAGGTACGGGTCGATCTTGTCGGTCAGGGTGCCGGGCAAGAAACCGAGCCGCTCGCCCGCCTCGACGGCCGGTCGGGTCAGGATGATGCGCTCGACCTCTTTGCGCTGCAGAGCCTGCACGGCCTTGGCCATGGCGAGGTACGTCTTGCCGGTTCCTGCCGGCCCGATGCCGAACACGATTGTGTTGAGATCGATCGCGTCGACATAAGCCTTCTGGCCCAGCGTCTTGGGCCTGATGCTCTTGCCGCGACTCGTGAGGATCGCCTGGCTCAGAACCTCGGCGGGGCTCCCCGCGCCAGCATCGATGATGCGCGCCGAGCTCGTGACCTCGACAGGGTCGAGATCGAGACCGCTACGCACCATGGTGAGCAACTCGTCAACCAGTGTGCGCGCAGCAGCGACCTGACCGGGGTCACCCTCGAGCGTGATCTGGTTGCCGCGTACGTGCACGTCGACGAGCGGGTACTGAGTCTCGATCGTCGACAGAAGCCGATCGTGCGGGCCCAGCAGCCGCACCATGGCGATGCCGTCAACGTCGAGCTGCTCGCGAGCGGGCGCTTCGCGCGCCGAATCGTCAGTGGGCAAGGGACCCTTCCGTCAATCCTCCCGCGAGCACATGAGCGTGCACGTGGAAAACAGTTTGACCGGCGTTCGCACCGGTGTTGAAGACGAGCCGGAAATGGCCGTCGGCGAGCTCGTTGGCGAGCTGGTGGGCGGTTGCCACGACATCGGCAAGCAAAGCCGGATCACCGGCAGCAAGCTCGGCGACATCGCGATACCGCGGCGTCTTGGGCACGACGAGAATGTGCACAGGCGCAGCCGGCGCGATGTCGCGAAACGCGATGATCGTGTCGGTCTCGTGCACGATGTCGGCCGGAATCTCGCGCGCGATGATGCGCTCGAAGATTGACCTTTCGCCGCTGCTCATGAGCCCAGTCTAGAGCGCCGCACTGAGGCTCGGCAGGCTGCTCGCTCTCAGCGGAGCGGGGGCGAGCCCACGCCTACCAGCGGCCGAGGGCCGCCGAGAGCGCGGCGATCGCCGCTGGCCCTGCGGTTGAGGTGCGCAACACGGTCGACCCGAGTCGCACGCGGCGCGCGCCAGCTGCCTCGAAAGCGCGGAGCTCGTCGGCCGAGATTCCGCCTTCTGGGCCCACGACGAGCACGATGTCACGGTCGCCAAAATCGGAAGCCCCGAGCGAACTCAGCGCGATGTCGCCGTCGGGGTCGAGCACGAGCATGGTCGCGCCCAGCGCACGCGCGAGAAGCTCTTTCGTCGTAGCGACCGCCTGAACCTCCGGCAGCCACGCGCGCAGAGACTGCTTGCTCGCCTCCCGCGCTATCGTCGCCCAGCGATCACGACCCTTCACGGCCTTCACGGAATCCCAGCGTGAAATGCTGCGCGCCGCCTGCCACGGCATGACGACGTCAACCCCCAGCTCGGTCGCCGCCTGCACCGCGAGCTCGTCGCGGTCGCCTTTCGCGAGTGCCTGAACGAGGTGGATGCGCGGCGTCGGTCGCTCGGCGCGGTCGACGTGCTCGACCTCGAGGGCGACCTCGGATGGGTCCACGCTCGTGACGGTGCCGTGCAGCACGAGGCCCGCTCCATCGCCGAGACGCAAGCGTTCGCCGGGTCGCACGCGCGCGACGGTTGCGGCGTGGCGGGCATCCCCACCTCGAAGACGCACAATCGTGCCGACCTCGTGTGATTGGGCGGCGAGTGAGTCGTCGAGGTAGAAGTGCGCCATCGTGCGGCTAAAGGTTCAAGAACCGGTCGCGCAGCTTCGAGAACAGCCCCTGCTGGAAGGTCGCAAACTGCGGCGGAACCGGCCGCCGGCTCGAGGCGAACTGCCGGATGAGCTCGGTCTCTTTGCTGTTGAGTCGCACCGGCGTGATGACCTGCACGCCGATCTTGAGGTCGCCGCGACCGGAGCCCCGCAAGCGGGTAATGCCGCGCTCTTTGATGGTGATGATCTCGGCGCTCTGGGTGCCGGGCTTGATCTCGACGGGCACGTCGCCGTCAAGCGCCGGCAAGGTCACCGTGGTGCCGAGAATCGCATCGGCCATTTGCACTTCCACCGTTGCCAGCAGGTCGTCGCCGCTGCGGCTGAAGGTCTCGTGCGTAGCCACCTTGATCTCGAGGTAGAGGTCGCCGTTGGGCCCGCCAGCGGGGCCGACTTCGCCCTGCGCGGGAAGCTGAATGCGGACACCGGTATCGACGCCAGCCGGGATATCGACGGGAATCGCGCGGCGAGCGCGCACGCGGCCCTGGCCGGCACACGTCGGGCACGGGCTCGGAATGACGGTTCCGTACCCGCGGCACGTGCCACACGGGCTCGAGGTCATGACGTTGCCGAGCAAGCTGCGCACGGTGCGCTGAATCTGACCAGAGCCGCGGCAGATGTCGCAGGTTTGCGGGCTCGTGCCCGGAGAGCAGCAGGAGCCCTCGCAGGTCGAACACAGAATCGCGGTGTCGACGTCGATCTGACGCGACGTGCCGAAGATGATCTCGTCGAGCTCGACCTCCACGCGCAACAGCGCGTCTTGCCCGCGTTCGCGACGACTGCGAGGCCCGCGCTGCTGCTGACCGCCGCCGAAGAAGGTCTCGAAGATGTCGCCGAAGCCGCCGAATCCGGATGCTCCCCCAAAGCCCCCCGACCCGCCGAGGTCGTACTGCTGCCGCTGCTGCGGGTCACTGAGCACGTCGTAGGCGTGCGTTACTTGCTTGAACCGCTCTGCGGCATCAGCGCTGGGGTTGACGTCGGGGTGGAGTTCTCGAGCGAGTCGCCGGTAGGCCTTCTTGATCTCGTCGGCACTGGCCTGACGATCCAGCCCGAGAACCTCGTAATGGTCTGCCACTTATTCCTCACCGAGCAAGCGCGAAACGTAGCGAGCTACTGCGCGCACTGCTGCCATGTTGTTCGAATAGTCCATGCGCGTCGGCCCGAGCACGCCGAGTTTGGCCGTGCTGTCGCCGCCCATTCGGTAGGCACTCGTGACGACCGCAGTCTCTTTGAGCGCTTCGTCGTTCTCACGACCGATGCGCGCGGAAACACCGTTCTCGTCAACCTGCATCTCGCTGAAGAGCTTCAGAAGGGTCACTTGCTCTTCGAGCGCTTCGAGCACCGGGTACACGCTTCCAACGAAGTCACCTTCGGTACGGACGAGGTTCGCCGCCCCGGCCATGACGAGGCGGTCGGAGCGGTGCGCATCCACGTGCCCCACGAGCGCTTCACCGATAACCGACACGGCGGGCCGGCGCTCGGGAGCGAATTGCTCGCCGAGGGATGCGGCGACGTCGGTCACATCGCTGAGCGATCGGCCGGCCAGCGTCGCGTTGAGCTTGGCCCGCAGTTCACCGACAAAGACCTCGTCGGCCTCAACCGGCAGCTCGATGATGCGTTGATCAACCCGCCCGCCATCGGTGATGAACACCGTCATGAGTCGCGTCGCGCTCATGGGCACGAGCTCGATGTGCTGCACACGCGCGTTGCCGAGCGTCGGGTACTGCACGAGCGCCACCTGGTTGGTCAGGTGCGAGAGCAGCCGCACGGTGCGCGCGAAGACGTCGTCCAGATCGACCGACTGGTCGAGGAACTGCTGGATCGCCTGTCGCTGTGCTGCGCTGAGCGGCTTGAGGTCGGCGAACTGATCGACGAAGACGCGATAACCCTTGTCGGTCGGCACGCGCCCCGACGAGGTATGCGGAGCCGCGATGAGCTCTTCTTCTTCGAGCAGCGCCATGTCGTTACGAATCGTGGCGGCCGAGACGCCGAACTGGTGGCGGTCAACGATTGCTTTCGATCCCACCGGCTCGCGCGACGCAACGTAGTCATGCACAATCGCCCGCAGCACGTGCAGGGCGCGATCAGAAACCATGATCGACTCCCTTCGCTGCTTGGCACTCACACGGTTCAACTGCCAATTCTACCCCGCCGCACCCGGTGCACATCGTTGCTTGCACGTGGAGTGCGCGCTAGGTTGTCAGCGTGCTCTCGCCGATGAGGGTGATCCTTCGCTCCACATCGGCGCGTCATGCGCTTGCACTCCACCCCGGGAAATCCAGTCCGCATACGGATCATTGAAAGGCAGCACACATGAGTGACCAGACCCCTCCCCCCGCCAGCCCGGCACCTGCC
>CAYWZI010000095.1:0-906 GCA_964462815.1 uncultured Microbacteriaceae bacterium | reverse complement strand
AAGACCGTCAGTGGGCATCGTTCGCGCACCTTGGCGGCATCCTGGGCATCCTGCCCGCCCTCATCATCTTCCTGGTCTTCAAAGACCGCGGTGCGTTCACGCGTGAAGAGTCGAAGGAGGCCCTGAACTTCCAGATCACGGTGCTCATCGCCTACATCGCCGTGAACGTGCTCAGCTGGATCCTCGCGGCCGTGACCTTCGGCCTCGGCAGCCTCCTCGGCTTGCTGGCGTTCGTGGTGTGGATCGGCGCGGTCATCTTCTCGATCCTCGGCTTCGTCAAGGCGAAGGACGGCAACGCCTACCGTTACCCGGTGGCGATCCGCCTCGTCAAGTAAGTCGAACGACAGAACTGCACATCGAGGGGCTCAGCCACCAGGTTGGGCCCCTCGGGTGTTTAATGGGCGCATGACCGATCAGCCTCCTGCAAACCCGTACGCCGCGGCACCGCAACCCATGAACCCTGCCGACGAGAAACTCTGGGCCACGCTCATTCACGTCGGTGGCATCTTCTTCGGATTCTTGCCGGCCCTCATCGGCTTTCTCGTGCTCGGCAACCGCGGCCCCTTCGTGCGCGGCCACACCGCCACCGCACTCAACTTTCAACTGACGATGATCATTGCCGCGGCCATCGGAGCGATCACCTCGTGGCTCATCATCGGCATCTTCATCATCATTGCCGTGAGCATCGTGATTATCGTGCTGTCGATCGTCGCGGCCATTGCGGCCAATCGCGGTGAAGCGTACCTCTACCCGCTCACCATTCCGTTCATCAAGTAACGCCTCAGTCGGGGAGCAGACGGCGCACGACGCCGTCCGCGAGCAGGCGCCCGCGCAGCGTGAGCACGATGGTGCCGCGCAGCGCGGGCCCTGGCTCGACGAGCTCATCGGCAATGAGCTGGGCGACTG
>CAYWZI010000094.1:0-9124 GCA_964462815.1 uncultured Microbacteriaceae bacterium | reverse complement strand
AGACCGATGAGCGCGACGCGACCGAGCGTGACCTGGTACGACGTGAACACGACAGGCTCGAGAATGGCGGCCGCGACAATGACAACCGTCAGAAGCGCAATGCCTCGGCCCTCGGTGCGGCGCGCCAGGGTGACTTTCAGTTGGTCGAACCACCCGCCTCGAGCTGCACCGAGCTGAAGGGTCGCGGTCGTTGATGGCTGTTCGTGCTGGCTCACTTCTTGGCCGCCCTTCGCGCGAGAGCATCGACAGAGACCGCGAGCACGATCAGCGCTCCGATCGCCATTTGCTGGAATCCGAATCCGATGCCGGAGAGTACGAGAATGTTGGTGAGCACGCTGACGAAGATCACTCCGAGCAGAGTGCGCAACACGCTGCCTTTGCCCCCGAACACGCTCGTGCCGCCGATGATGATCGCGGCGAGAGCTCTGAACTCATAGCCGTCTGACATCGACGAGACAGCCGTGTTTGAGAAGGCGGCAAGCACGAAGCCGGCGATCATGGCCGACAGTGCCGTGATGACGAACGCACCGACGACGACCGCGGTCGTGTTGACACCCGCCAAGCGAGTAGCGCTCTTGTTCGAACCATAGGCGCGCACCGCAAAACCGAAGGTCGTGCGGGTCAAGACGAACCACAGAATGGCGGTGACCAGCAACAACACGAGCGCCGAGAGCGGAATCGGCCCGAGGCGAGCCTGGCCAAAGGCGCGAATCGGCCCGTCTTCAGGGCCGAAGAAGATGCTGCCGCCCGACAGCCAGCGCAGAATGCCGAGACCGATGAAGGTGGTCGAGAGCGTCACGATCACGGCGTTCGCCTTGAAGAAGCCCACGGCCAGGCCGTTCACGATGCCATAGATCATGGCTACGAGAAGGGCGACCGCGACGGCGGCCACGAGACCGTATTCGTTGCTAATGCCGATGAAGATCACCGCCGAGGTCGCGACCTGCGCCACGACCGACAGGTCGAGGTAGTTGGCACTGATGACGACGAAGGTCATGCCGACCGCCACGATGCCGATGGGCGCCGCTCGGTAGAACACGTCAGTGAGGTTCGGCAGGGTTGCGAAGCCGTCGATGAAGATCACGGCGGCGAGAATGAGCAGCACGGTGAAGACGATGACGCCTCGCTCGGCCATCCACAGCAGCAGACTGAACCGCTTCTTCTCGACACCTGTTTCGCTGCCACTGGCGACGGCGATCGTCTCGGTCAGTGTCTCGGTTTCTCTGTTCATCAGGCACCCACCAGGGTCTCGCCGGATGCCAGCGACATCACGGACTTCTCATCGGCCTCAGACTGCGCGAGGGTGCCCATGATGCGACCGTCACGCACGACGTGAATCACATCAGAGAGCTCGAGCAGTTCGGGCAGGTCAGAACTCACCACGAGCACCGCCGCCCCGTTGTCGGCGAGTTCACGCACGAGGCGGTGAATCTCGGCCTTGGCACCCACGTCGACGCCGCGCGTGGGCTCGTCAAGCACGATGAAGTCGGGCTTGCGGCCGAGCCACTTCGCAATGACGACCTTCTGCTGATTGCCGCCAGAAAACTCACCGACTTCGCGGGTGATCTCGGGCGGACGCAGACCAACGACATCGGCGAGTCGTCGCACGAAGGTGCTGATCGAACGCGGCTTCAACACTGATGCGGTCGAGAGTTCGGCGCGGTTGGGCAGCGCCACGTTGTCAGAGACGCTCATGGTGAGCGCGAGGCCGTCGACGCGACGCTCTTCGGGTACGTATCCGATGCCCGCGCGCACGGCCGACTGAAAGCTGCCGATGAAGGAGCGGCGGCCATCCACCGTCATCGTGACGGTGCCTGCACTGCGGGGGTCAGCTCCGATGATGGCGCGCACGAGCTCGGTGCGACCAGCACCGACGAGGCCGCCGAGGCCCACGATTTCACCGGCGCGAACATCGAGGTCGACGTTGTTCACATTGGGAGCCACGATGCCCCGGGCCGAGACGACGACGTCGCCGGGTGTGGCGGTGCGACGCACCTGCAGGTCGAGCTTGAGCTCGCGCCCGACCATGGCATCGATTACAGCGCTCGGGGTCGTGTCGGCAATGTCGGTGCGCTCGACGAGACGTCCGTCGCGCAGAATCGTCACCGCGTGGCAGATCGCGAACACCTCGGGGATGCGGTGCGAGATGTAGATGACCGCCATTCCTTTGCCGGCGAGGCGCTGGAGCATGGCGAGCAGGTAATCGGTTTCGGCGGGAGTCAGGGTGGCCGTGGGCTCGTCGAGAATGAGCACGCGAGGCTTGCGCGCCACGGCACGAGCGATCTCGACGAACTGTCGCAGTGAGACCGAGAGGCGTGCGATGGGCTCATCCAGGTCGACGGTAACGCCGATCTCGTCGAGTGCTTCGCGCGCGATCGACTTCATCTTCTTCGAGCGGATGAACCCGGCGGTCGTGGGAGGAGCTCCGAGCAGGATGTTCTCGGCGACCGTCATTTCGGGCACGAGGCTCAGCTCTTGGTGCACCAGGGCGACGCCCGCATCGATTGCTGCGCGTGCGCCGCCGTCGAGGCGTTCGCCCGCGATAGTCACCGAACCCGAGTCGGGCGACAGAATGCCCGCGAGAATGCGCATGAGGGTCGACTTGCCGGCTCCGTTCTCGCCGACTACCGCATGGATTTCACCGGGCCGCACCGATAGGCCTACCTGGTCGAGCGCGAGGGCGCCGCCGAAACGCTTCGACACACCGCTCGCCTCGAGAATCGGCGCGGGGCGCTCGTCATGAACTGAGTTCGTCATCACTCTCCGTTGGGTGCTGGTGAACGCGGGCGTCTGTGCTGTGTCGAATGTAAGCACAGACAGAACGCCCGCGCCACCTTTGTGGCAGATTTGTTATGTAGAGAAGAACAGATAGGCGCAGGTCGCCCTGCAGTGTTCTCTTCTGCTACTGCATCACCATTCCGCCATCGATCATGATGAGCTGGCCGGTCATGTAGTCGCTCTCTGAGCTCGCCAAGAACGCGGCAGTGCCCACGACGTCTTCGGGGTACGAGTAGCGCTTCATGAGAATCATGTTGGCGGCAAGAGAATCCATCGATTCGCCGGGCTTCTTGAACTTGCCGATGGCCACGAGGTCTTTGTCGAGCTGTTCCCACAGCTCGGTGCGCACGACGCCGGGGCCGTAGCCATTGACGGTGATGTTGTGTTCGATGAGTGCTTTCGCGCCACCCTTGATGAAGGCGAGAACAGCGTGCTTTGACGCCGCATACGGCACCACGTCGTCGAAAGCGTCGCGCGACAGAATCGAGCCAACGTTGATGATCTTGTACGGAAAGTCTTGCTTGCCCTGGGCGACCATTTGCTTCGCGGCCTCTTGCATGCACACGAGCGTGCCCCACGCGTTGACATCCATAATGCGCTGCCAGTTCTCTTCGGTGATGTCGAGAAAGAAGAGCGGCTTGTTGATGCCGGCGTTGTTGAGCAGCACGTTGATCGATCCGAACTCAGCGACCGTGTGTGCGACCGCTGCGGCGGCTGATTCACGCTTGGTGACATCGAGCGACACGGCGGTCGCGACGCCTCCGGCGGCGGTGATCTCATCGGCAACAGCTTGAGCGCCGTCAAGGTTGACGTCGCCGAGGCAGACTTTGGCTCCTTGGGCGGCGTAGTAGTGGCCGACTGCTGCACCCATGCCTTGGGCGCCGCCGGTGATGAGAACGTTCTTGCCGGCAAGTCTCGTGGTGTCCATTCGAGGTGCTCCGTTTCGCTTGAGTCAGTGAGTGACGGGCCTCGGCGACGTGACGAGTCAGCGCCTCGCGTGTCCGACAGCCCTGTCGGTGTTATGCCACACAATACATTACGGGGCCGTTTGCGCCAGACTGAGGGGGTAACGTGGCCCAAGACTGAACGTCAAGGGCTGACTCTGGGTCTGTGGCAGGCCAGTGGCACCCAGGGTCGTACACTGGTGACGAACACCCAGGGAACGGACAGCAACAATGAATCAGGCCGATGACGAGTGGTCGATCGTCGGCGAGCGCATTCGGCTCGCCCGAGAGGCACGCGGCATGAGCGTGCGCGAGCTCTCACGCCGCGTCGACGTCTCGGCCAGCCATGTTTCGCAGGTCGAGCGTGGCCTCGCGTCGTTCAGCGTGCGGGCGCTCTACACCGTCGTGAGCGAGCTCGGCATTTCGATGGACAGCCTCTTCGAAGACACGTCGGCCGATCAGGGCGAATCACCGTTTCCGGATGACGATGCCGTGGTCGCTCGCTCGAAAGACACCTCCCTCGAAGAAGCGGGCATCGTGTTGCGGCACGCCGATCGCCCGACGATCAGCCTCAGTTCGGGCCCCCGGTGGGAAAGGCTGACGGCGAAGCCTGAATCACACGCCGAGTTCATCGACGTCATCTATGCGCCGGCACCAGGAGCAGAACCACCAGCCGACTTTGTGCGCCACGACGGTCGCGAGTATGGCGTCATCATCCGCGGGCAGCTCAACGTTCAGGTCGGTTTCGGAACAGCGGTTCTCGACATCGGAGACTCGATCTCGTTCGACTCATCGATTCCCCACCGGTTCTGGAACAGCACCGATGACGAGGTTCACGCCATCTGGTTTGTGCTCGATCGGCACGACGATGAGTTGCGCGAACAGTTCTCGAGCATGGGGTCGGCGAATCACCTGCATGGCTCGGCCGAGCGCACCACTCCGCCGGCGCGCTGATTGCGGCACCGGCGGGTGGCGAGTGAGGCGCGTTAGGCCCGCCAGACCGTCTTGAGATTGCAGAACTCGCGAATTCCCGCTGCGGCGAGCTCGCGGCCGATGCCCGAGTTCTTGATGCCGCCGAAGGGCAGCTCGGGGTACGAGACGGTCATGCCGTTGATGAACACCGCGCCAGCATCCAACTCGCGTGACGCGCGCTCTTGCTCGTCGGGGTCGGTCGTCCACACGGCCGAGCTGAGCCCGAAGGGAGTCTGGTTCGCGATCGCGAGGGCTTCGTCGATATCGGCAGCGCGGTAGACGGTCGCGACCGGGCCGAAAGCCTCCTCCATCACCAGGCGAGCGTCGGCGGGAAGGTCGCCGATCACGGTCGGCGGGTAGAAGAAGCCGTCTCCGTCGGGAACCGTTCCACCGGTGAGCACCGTGGCGCCCTGCGCGACGGCGTCATCCACGAGCTCGGCGAGCTCATCACGCCCGCCGCGCGTCGCGAGCGGGCCAACCTGCACCGACTCGTCGAGCGGGTCACCGACCACGAGAGCTGCCATCTTCTCGACGAAGAGTCGAGTGAAGTCGTCGTAAACGTCGGTGTGCACGATGAATCGCTTGCCGGCCACACACGACTGCCCGTTGTTGATCGTGCGGGCCGTCACCGCCATCGATGCGGCGGCCTCAAGGTCGGCGCTCGGCAGCACGATGAACGGGTCGGAGCCGCCGAGCTCGAGCACGGCCTTCTTCACGGCGGCACCCGCTTGCGATCCGACGGCCCTGCCAGCGGGTTCGGACCCCGTGAGCGTCACGGCCTTGACGCGCGGGTCGGCGATGATGGCCTCGACCGCGGCCGAGCCGATGAGCAGCGACGTGAATGCGCCTTCAGGAAAACCGCCGCGCGTGAAGAGCGTGTCGAGGTAGAGCGCCGACTCCGGCACGTTCGACGCATGCTTGAGCACGCCGGCATTACCCGCCATGAGCGCAGGCGCCGCGAAGCGAATCACCTGCCACAGCGGGTAGTTCCAGGGCATGACGGCGAGCACGACGCCGAGCGGCTCGTAGCGCGCGCCCGCGGCAGAAGCGTTCACGGCTGCAGGGTTCTCGAGCGGCTCGTCGGCCAGAAAGCGCTCGGCATGCTCGGCGTAGAAGCGCATGTTCTTGACGCACTTGAGTGCCTCGGCGCGGGCCTGCGCGATCGGCTTGCCCATCTCGCGCACCATCATGACGGCGACCTCGTCGGCTTCGGCCTCGAGCAGGGCGGCGGCCGCGAGCATCCACTCCGCGCGCTGGGCGTAGTCGGTAGAGCGCATCGAGTGGAATGCGCTCTCGGCCAGGGCAACACGCCGCTCAATCTCAGTAGCGTCGTGCGGCTCGAAGGTGCGCTCGGTGGCGCCAGTGGTCGGATTGATGACGGCGATGGCCATGATTGCCTCTCTGGTGTGTCGGTCTCTGTTGGCGACGCGGTCGCGTCGGTCTAGCGCGGCGACGCCGAGGCGTCAGTGAAGATTTCGGGATGCGCGGCGAGCAGTCGTCGCGTGCGGCGAATGTGATTCTCGACCGTGCGCTCGGCACTTTCGGCGTCACCCTCGCGGAGGGCGGTCACGAGCAAGTGGTGCTCGTCGTGCACGATGCGCTGGCTGTGGTCGTCGATCATGAGGGTGTACGCACGGCGGTAGGGCTGCGTGGTGTTCCAGAGACGAGTGACGAGGTCGCTCAACATGAGCGTTTCGGCACCGGAGTAGCTCAGCATGTGAAAGGTGCGGTCGAGCGCCAAGAATTCGGCGACGTCGTCGGTCTCGGTCATCTGCTGGGCGAGCTCGGCGAGTTCGATGACGTCGCGTGGGGTGAGCGACGGCATCGAGTAGCGAATGAGCAGAGGCTCGAGACGTTCTCTGGCTTGATAGACCTCTTCGCACTCGGCGAGGGTGAGCTTCGAGACCCAGGCGCCCGCGTTCGGCACGAGGGTGACGAGGCCTTCTGCTTCGAGCAGTTTGAGAGCTTCACGCACGGGAACACGGCTTGCTCCGAATCGCTCGGCGATCTCTTCTTGCCGCAGTCGAGTGCCGGGCGGATAGGTGCCGAGCACGATGCCGTCGCGAATGCCATCAGCGACGCGCGCGCTGGCGTTGCCGTCACGGGTCACCGGGGTCGGGGCAAAGAAGGCGGTCATTCGGCAGGCCTCCTCGGGTCCCACAAGCGCACGGTCCCATCGCGCTCGTAGGCCTTGCCGTCGGGGTAGCTGACGAGCTCGAGCTGCATGCCCCAGGGAGACAAGAAGTACTGCCAGCGTTGGCCCTCGCTAGCGTTGCGGCTGCTCGTGGGCTCGCCCAGCAACTGAACCCCGTGCGCTCGCAAGTGCGCGATGCCCGCGTCGAGGTCATCAACATAGAACGCCAGGTGGTGACCACCGATGTCGCTATTGCGGGGTTGGGGCGCCTGCCCGTCGGCGGGCTCCCACTGGAAGATCTCGAAGTTCGGGCCGTGGCCGCAGCGGTAGAAGCGCAGCTCGCGCATGACCGAGCGTGGGTGAACGTTGAGGTGCTCGAGCATCCAGTCGTCGTCACGCTCGAACGGACCGAGCGTGTAGACGTACTCGCACCCGATCACGTCGACGAAGAACCGATGGGCCTCGTCGAGGTCGGGCACGGTGAAGCCGATGTGCTCGGTGCCCCTGAGCCCCGGAAGTGCCATGTCAACTTCCCTTCCTTGCGACGACTGGATGCAATCTTAGCCACATGGCCCCGTCAGGGGCCAGGCGTGGCGAGCCGGCGGTTGAGATTGGATGCAATTGGAGTTATGGTTGCGCCCATGCCGAAACAACGACGTTTGGACCCGACCGCGCCCTGGGTAGAGCTCAGCACGACGGCCGCCGACTGGAAAGCCGCCGACCCGGCGCTGCTCGCCACGATGCTCGGGCAATTGCACCTTATTCGCGCCTTCGAAGAGCGCGTGCTTGACCTGGCCGGTGAAGGCCTCGTGCATGGGCCGGCGCACTCGTCGATCGGTCAAGAGGGCGGTGCGGTCGGCTCGATTGTGGGTCTGCGTTCGAGCGACGCCGTCAACGGCTCGCACCGCGGGCACCACCAGTTTCTCGCGAAGGCTCTTACGCACGTGGCCCAGGGTGGCCTCGACCTCGACGCTCTCGTCACCACCGACATTCAGACCGTGCTGCAGAAGACCCTCGCCGAGATTCTGGGCCTCGCCCAGGGCTACTGCCGCGGTCGCGGCGGCTCGATGCACCTTCAGTGGTTTGAGGCAGGCGCGCTCGGCACCAACGCCATCGTCGGTGGCGGGGCGCCGATGGCGACGGGCAACGCCTGGGCCCAGAAGCGCTCGGGCACGACCGACCTCACGATCAACTACTTCGGCGACGGCGCCGCCCAGATCGGCTCGGTGCTCGAGTCGATGAACCTTGCCGCGGCCTGGAAGCTGCCGGTCTGCTTCTTCGTCGAGAACAACTTCTATGCCGTCGCCACCCGCATCGAAGAGAGCGTGGCCGACACGCGCCTCTCGGTGCGCGGCATGGGCTTCGGTATTCCCTCGTGGCGCGTCGACGGCATGGACCCGCTCGCGGTGCACCTCGCGATGGAGCAGGCCGCCGAGGTCATGCGCTCGGGCGGTGGCCCTGCGGTCGTTGAGGCCGAGGTCTACCGGTTCTTCCACCAGAACGGGCCCTACCCCGGCAGCGCCTTCGGCTACCGCAGCAAAGAAGAAGAGGCCGAGTGGAAGAAGCGCGACCCGCTCGAGCGCGTCGCTCGCGAAATGTTCAAGCTCGGCCTGATCGATGAGGCCCGCGTCGAGAACGTGCGCGCCCAGGCGCTGGCGGCGATGGATGCGGCCACCGAACCCCTGCTCGAGGCCGACCCCGAGAAGCAGGGCCGCCGGCGCATTCGCCCCGAGCTCTGGCCCGACCCGACCTTCGTCAATGTGGGCGTGCGCGGCGACGCGAGCGAGCTTGAGTCGCTCACCGTGCTCGACCCGAGCACCTCTGACGCCGCGCGCGAAGAGTCGAAGTTCGTCGACGCCGTGGCCGGCGTGATGGAGCGTCGGATGTCGCAAGACGATCGCATCGTGGTGCTGGGGGAGGACATCCACCGGCTCAAGGGCGGCACGAACGGCGCGACCAAGGGTCTCGCTGACGCTTTTCCTGATCGCATTCTCGGCACACCGATCAGCGAGAACGCCTTCATGGGCCTGGGTGGCGGGCTCGCCCTCGACGGCCGCTACCGCCCCGTCATCGAGTTCATGTACCCCGACTTCATGTGGGTCGCGGCCGACCAGGTCTTCAACCAGGTGGGCAAGGCGCGCCACATGTTCGGTGGCAAGAACCCGGTGCCGCTCGTGCTGCGCACCAAGGTCGCGATCGGCACGGGCTACGGCAGCCAGCACTCGATGGCTCCGGCGGGAATCTTCGCCACCGCGCCGGGCTGGCGGATCGTGGCACCCTCCACGCCCGACGACTA
>CAYWZI010000093.1:0-9185 GCA_964462815.1 uncultured Microbacteriaceae bacterium | reverse complement strand
GAACCGCCAGCATGAGCTCGACAACAGCGTCGAGAAGAAGGTCGACCTGCGCCTCGTGGTACCCCCGGTACTTCGCCCGAAACGCGATTGTGCGCACGGTCTCGACGGGCAGCGCTCGACCCTTCTCAAAGTACGCCGAGATCAAGCGAGCGAAAGCGTCGACATCGGCAGGGTGATAGCCACGCGTGAAGATGCCGACCCGGCGAAACCGCTTACCGTCGCCGCGCGCGAGTCGATTGATGATCTCTTGAGCGTTGGCACGCACGCCCTGGTAGTACGACTCCGAGCCCTGCAGAGCGAGCTCTTGTTCGCGCTCACGTGCGGCGAAGGCTTCGTCGAGGCGCTCGAGCGCAGCATCCACGTGGCGCGCGGAGTAGCCGTTCTTGCGCACGACGCGAAACGCGATGCGCCGGATCTCGAGGCTCGAAAGCCCCTCAGGGTGACCGGGAGCCAGCGAGTACGCAGCGCGAGCGCGTTCGAGAAACGAATCGACCTCTGCCACGTCGTAACCCGGTTTGCCGGAACGAGCCAGAGGGAAGGTAGATGTCACCGCCCTATTCTGCCCCAGGCCGGGGCACTCACCGTGCCACCGGCCAGTGGGGGCATGGTGGTGATGGCCGCGGGTTAGCCCGTAACGATGCTGAACACGAGGTAAGCGACGACCGTCGACGGCAGCATCGAGTCGAGTCGGTCGAGGAACCCGCCGTGGCCGGGCAACCAGGTCGAGATGTCCTTAATGCCAAGATCGCGCTTGATGAGCGACTCGGTCAGGTCGCCCAAGGTGGCAGCACCGACGAGGGCGAGGGCGAGCACAAGGCCGACCCAGCCCGTCGTTCCGATCATGAAGATCGCCAGCAGAACCCCGGCGATCGTCGCGGCAACCACCGAGCCAGCGAAGCCCTCCCAGGTCTTTTTGGGGCTGATCTTCGGGGCCATCGGGTGCTTGCCGAACAGCACACCCGCGGCATAGGCGCCTGTGTCGATCGCGATCACGATGATGAGGTAGGCAAGCACCCACCATTCGCCACCGGGCTGCGCGGTCATAACGACCGCGAATCCGGCGAGCAGGGGCACATAGGCGAGAACGAACACGCCCGCGGCGAGATCCATCGCCAACGACAGTCCTCCCGTGCGCATCGACGGCCGGATGCCCTCGACAACGCGCCACAGACTGACCAGCAGCACGGCCGCAATAAACGCCCACCACAGACCGCCCGCGCCCCCGTAGAACGCCGCGGGGATCATGCCGATTGCGGTGATCACGAGAGGGATGCGCGGAATGTCGCGGCCTGCGAACCGCAGCGCGCTCGCGAGCTCGTAGACCGTAAATGCGACGAGAGCCCCCGCGAACAGCATGAACACTTCTTTGACCACGATCAGGCTGAACAGCAGCGCGAACCCGAGAACGAGGCCGAAGAAGATCGCCTTGGGAAGGTTGCGGCCGGCGCGCGCCTCGATGCGAGCATCCATCTCGCGCGCTTTCGCCTCGAGATCGTGCACCTTCGACTCGATGTCGTGCAGTGCCGCCTCGACTTCTTCGCGGGCGGTTGTGCCCCGCCGCCGTCGCCAGAAGCCCGACCGCGCAGACTGTTCGTCGACAGCCGCTTCGGGGCCGGAGTCGGGAGTGGGTTCGCGTGGCTCGGCCATCTAGACCTCGAGCAACTCGGCTTCCTTCTTCTTGAGTGCGTCATCAGCGGCATCGGTTGCCCGCTTCGTGATTGCCTCGAGTTCTTTTTCGGCGCGAGCGACCTCGTCGTCACCCACCTCGGTCTTGAGCTTGTCGAGGTCTTCCTTTGCCTTGCGCCGCACGTTCCGAATCGCGACCTTGCAGTCTTCGGCCTTCGCCTTGACGATCTTCACGTACTCTTTGCGGCGATCCTCCGTCAGCTCAGGCATCGTCACCCGAATGATCTCGCCATCGTTGTTGGGGCTTGCTCCGAGATTCGGAAAGTTGACGATGGCCTTCTCGATGTCCTTCAGCGCGCTCTTGTCGTAGGGCGTGATGAGAATCGTGCGAGCCTCAGGGTTCTGCAGGCTCGCCAGCTGGGCGAGCGGCGTTGGCGTGCCGTAGTACTCGACCAAGATCTTCTGAAACAGCTGCGGGTTGGCCCGACCGGTGCGCACCGTCGCGAAGTCTTCCTTCGCGACCTCGACGGCCTTGGTCATCTTGTCGGTGGCTTCAGCCAGAACATCGGCGATCACGTGCGGCTCCTTCGGTGGGTCGCCCCCGAGTCTAGCGGGCGCGGTTCACTGCGTGATGGCGACCCGGGAACGCGAGCCAAACGGCACAGCGGTTCGCCACGTCAATGCGCGCGTCGGCGAACAGCGCCGAACAGGACTGCGCTGATGCCGCCGAGCAATAGTGCTCCCCCGATGAGCGGGATCACCCCGCTGAGCTCGGCTCCGGTTGCCGCCAACTCGGGGGTCGCCTCCACTGCGCCGACGTCCACGCGCGCCCCGACTACTCGGGGAAAACCGGTGAAGCGCTGGTCGAAAGTCGGTGGTGTGCCACCCGGAAGCCCGTTGTCGATCGCCGGACTGCCAGCGAGCGGGAGACGGGTGAGGGTGAGCCCACCGTTGTTCTGGAGCGGGCCAAGCATCGTGTTCGCCACCGAGAACTGGTTGCCAGCGACGTCGTTCACGTCGGCGGGAACGAGCGGCGATGTCAGGATCGAATAGGAGACATCGACGGGAGGATCGGCAGAGTTCACCACGACAGCGGGGTCGCCGCCGCCATCAAGAACGCTGTTCACGATCTCGGCAGTGCCTTCGTTGCTCGTGAGGAAGACCATGCCGTAGATCGTCGAATAGAGGATGCGGAACTCGCCGCCGGGAGCCGTCGCCGCAAAAACCGCGAAGTCGACGAGGGCGCGCTCATCCAGGGTGCTATTGATCAGCGTAAGCTCACCGCTGATCGACGGGATGGCAAGCGATGCCCCGACGTCACCGGCCACGTTGTCGAAGAACACGGACGAGTCAATCGTGACCGCGGCGGTCGTCTTCACCTCTTCGACGTAGATGGCGCCGCCATCGTCACCGGCCTGGTTGCCGTCGAAGGTTGAACGCTCAACCGTCAGAGTCCCGAAAGTGCCAAACTGACGAATCGCTCCTCCGTCGCCGCTCGCTGTGTTGTCGCGAAACGTCGAGTCTGTGATCAATATCTCATTGTCTTCGCCGACCAAGAAACCGGCGCCGTTAATTGCCGTGTTCAGCGTGAACCGCACCGTGTCGAGGGTGACGGGTAGCACACTCGACTGTAGATAGAGACCGCCGCCCGAGTTAGCGGTCACCGTGTTTCGCTCGAAGTGCGAGTCCGTCACCGTGAGTGACGTCACGCCGAATACGGCCAGCCCGCCGCCAGCGTTGTACGAGGTGTTGTCCTGGAAGAGGGCATCCTCGACAGAAACCTGCGTCGCAAACAAGACCATCACGGCTCCGCCGGCAGCGCCGAATCCCGCCGCATTGATGGAGAACTCGCTGCCCGAGATGTTCACGAAGGCGGTGGGGCTATTAATGAAGACAGCTCCGCCGTCAGTATCCGACACGTTCAGGTTGAAGGTGCTGTCGGTCACGAAGATTCCGGTGCCCACACTGGTCGCCGAGATCGCGGCGCCTGAACCGTCGGTTTGGTTGTCGACGAAGCTGGAATCGGATACGGATAGCACCCCGGTCATCACGTTCACCTTCACCCCTGCACCACCGGCAGCACCGGTGACCAACCGGGAGAAGAAAACATCGTCAAGGCTGACGCTGCGCGGATTCGAGGGACCAACATTCACCGAGAGGCCGCTTCCCGTCTCGCTTCCGTCTCCCGAGATCCTGATCCCGGAAATGGTGAGATCCTGGTCGGCCGTGGCCGGCAGGAAGGCGAGAATGTCGAACGAGGCGACTGCCGCCGAGCGCTCGATGGCGAGCTCAAGAGAGCCTGGGCCCTCGATGACAAGACCCTCTGTGATGGTCAGCACCGAGTCAATGAGTATCGTGCCGCCCACGAGGCCTGGCGCGAAGGTGATGGTGTCAAGGCCTGCGTTGCCGTTGGCCGCGACGATGGCCTCCCGCAGTGTGAAGCCACTGCCGTCGTCGGTCAGACTGTCGACCGTGTAGGTAGCGGCGTAGGCAGGCGCAGCGATGACGACTGCACCGACGCTGCCGAACACCAGGCTCATAGCAGCCACCAGGGCAACGCGGCGGCGAGAGGGCGATTTCAGTGACACGCTGACGCTCCGGGTGGTTGAGTCACCAGGGAGGCGACAGCCATTCAACTTGCTAGACCTTAGTGCACAGAACGCCCCGCGCACACGGTAGAACGGGCGTGCCGAGTGTCGTTAGCCGAGAGCGAGCAAGGCGATCCCCGCGAGCACGATCGTGCTGCCGACAAGCCGGCGCACGGGGTGCGGCTCGCGGAAGAGCATCCACCCCGCCAGCGCAATCAGCACGACGCTGACTTCGCGTGCCGGAGCGACGATCGACACGGGTGCGAGTTGATAGGCGAACAAGACCGCAACGTAGGCGAGCGGCGACAGAACACCGACGAGGACGGCGGCAGTCGGATGCTCACGCGCCGTTGCGACCGCAGACGAAGGTGTTCGGAGCGCGATCGCGCCGAGCACGATCAACTGCACGACCATGCTGGCCCAGTAGTAGCCCACCGGGTCGAGATCCGCGAGGGTTACTGCGGCGGCATCCCAGAGCGTGTACGCAGCGATCACCAGGCCCACGAACGCGCCGTACCGTATTCCCCGCGCGCGTCGCTCACGATCGGCGCTCGGCTGGCTTGTGCCCGCGAGTCCGATGACCACGACACCGGCGACGACGAGCAGTGCGCCGGCCAGAGAAATCGGCCCAGGGCGCTCGCCGAGTACGAGCACCGCGGCAATGACGCTCACCAGCGGCCCCACACCGCGAGCGACGGGATAAACCACACCCACGTCGGCGAGGCGATACCCGCGCTGCAGCAGCAGGAAGTACGCCAGCTGGAGGGCAGCGCTTCCGACGACGAGGCCAAGCCAGAGTGCCGAGTCGGGCGGAGCCGACACGAGCGAGCTCACGCCAAACGGAGCAAAAGCGATCACGCCGACCAGCAACGTCGTCGCGATGAAGGGGGTGCCGCTCGTGCCCGCACGCTTCATCGCGATGTTCCACGCCGCGTGGGCAAGAGCGGCACCGGCGATCAGCAGAGCGACGATCACGGCCAAACCTCGAGACGGGCCCCGTCCAGCACGAACTCGCTCAGCACAGCCTCACTCACCGCAAGACTCGCATCAGGCGCGCTCCGTCAGTTCGAGACGCGCGTGCCGATGTGCTCACCGCGGATGGCCTTGGCGATGTTGCCGCTCGGCTCCATGCCAAAGACGACCATCGGCATGCCGTTGTCCATACAGAGTGAGAACGCCGTCGAGTCGACGACCTTGAGCCCCTTGACGAGCGCATCTTGATACGTCAGGGAGTCGAGTTTGTGCGCAGTCGGGTCGTGTCGCGGGTCGGCACTGTAGACCCCGTCGACGCCGTTTTTGGCGACGAGCACCTCGAGCGCGCTGATCTCTAGCGCACGCTGCGCCGCGACGGTATCGGTCGAGAAGTAGGGCAGGCCAGCACCAGCTCCGAAAATGACGACCCGGCCCTTCTCGAGATGGCGCTCGGCTCGCAACGGAATATAGGGCTCAGCAACCTGGGTCATCTGAATCGCCGACTGCACCCGCACGGGCGCCCCCGCCTGCTCCAGGAAGTCTTGGAGGGCAAGAGCGTTCATGACGGTGCCGAGCATTCCCATGTAATCGGCGCGGCCGCGGTCCATGCCGCGCTGGCTGAGCTCGGCGCCGCGGAAGAAGTTGCCGCCACCGACCACGATCGCCACTTCGACATCTTTCGCGGCCTCGGCGATCTCGCGGGCGATCTCGCTCACGACGTCGGGATTGACGCCGAGGGATCCCCCGCCAAAGGCTTCTCCCGAGAGCTTGAGCAGAACGCGTCGTTTCTTGTCGGCCACAGTGAGCTCCTTCAGGTCAAGCGATGACTCCAGCGTAGGCCGTTACACTCGTACCGCGCGGCGCGATCTATCAACTTTGGTTGACAGATCGGTGATATCAACCTACGTTGATGTCGTGCCAGAAAGCATTCGGATTCCCTCACCCGACGACCCTGCCGAGGCGTTTGCGACGGTCATCGCTCTGCGCCGCCGCGCAGCAGCACTCGAACGCGACGCCGTCGACCGCGCACTCGAAGACCACTGGACGTGGGTCGACATCGGACGCGCACTCGACATGACCGCCCAGGCCGCCCATAAGCGCCTCGCTCCCGCTCGCCGTACAGGTCGCTGATCATCACGGTACCTCGCTCTC
Source organism: uncultured Microbacteriaceae bacterium (assembly GCA_964462815.1). GTDB lineage: Bacteria > Actinomycetota > Actinomycetes > Actinomycetales > Microbacteriaceae > Microcella. Next base: position 2,847 of record CAYWZI010000093.1, on the reverse strand, counting down.
ATCCCTGAAAGGTCTCCCATGCCTCTCCGCACCGCCCAGCACGACATTCGGCTCATCGCTGACCTCCTCACCATCGCCGAGAAAGAGGCGCGTGCCCTCGGCGACGCAGAACCCGGCGCCGAGCACCTACTGCTCGCCTCGCTCTTGCTCGACGATGCTTCTGCGCGCACGGCGATCGGCACAGACGCCCCCGCGGCACGGGATGCCCTCCGCGCCGTGCACGCCACCGCACTCGCCGCCGCTGCCGTCGTTGACACGTCGAGCGAGTCATCGTTGCCGCCCGCTCACGGCGTATACCGAAGTCGAGTGAGCGCACAGGAGGTTTTTCAGCGCGCGAAGTCGCTCGCGCGCCGGTCGCCCACCGGACTTCGCGCGGCGCACGTGCTCATCGCCGTCGCCGAACGCGAGCACGGAACCGCCGCGCGCCTTCTCGACCAGCTCGGCATTGATCGTGGTGCCCTCATCGCCGACGCAACCGTTGCGGCAGCCCAGTGAGCCGGGGCCGCAGAGCAACCACCGCGGTCGGCATGACAGCGCTCCTCACGACGCTGCTCGCGGCGTGCGCTCCCCTCGACGCCGGCACGACGCCGCAAACGTCGATCGCCGACGGGGCGGCGCAATCTGATGCCCTGCTGACACAGGCGATCGACGGCGATGGCCCTGGTTGCGCGAGCGCCGTCGTGATCAACGACGAGCTCGCGTGGTCAGGCGAAGCGGGGCTCGCCGATGTCGACGCGGGGCGCCCGATCGACGCCACCACGCGCTTCGACATCGCATCCGTCTCGAAGCAATTCACCGGGCTCGCCGTGCTGCGGCTCGTGGAGGAGGGCCTGTTCTCACCGGACGACTCGGTCGCCGACGTGTTCGACCTCGAGGCGACATGGGCCGATGACGTGACGATCAACGACCTACTGCAGCACACCAGCGGGATTCCTGACTACACCGACCTGCTGATCGATGCCGGGTTCGACGTCGACGACGCGAGCTCTCAAGACGACGCGCTCGACGTCATCGAGAACACGGAGCTCGAGTTCGAACCGGGCGACGGGTTCACGTATTCGAACTCGAACTACGTACTGCTGGCCTCGATTGCTGAGGCGGCGAGCGGCACTGACTTCGCCACGATTCTTGCCCGCGAGGTGTATCCCGGCACCGCGATGAGGCTCGAGCCCGCGTCGACTGCCGACGACGTGGCCCTGTCGTATGAAGACGGTACTGACGCGCGCGTGGCGTGGCTCCAGGTCGGCGACGGGTCGGTCGTTGCCACGGCGACCGAGCTGGCACAGTGGGGCACGATCTACGCCGACACGAGCGACCCAGCTGTGCGCGCCATGACCGAGGGTGCCGTGGATGACGACGAGGGAGGGCAGTACGGCGCAGGGATTGTCATCGACCCCGACGGCACTCTGAGCCACAGTGGTGGCTGGGCGGGCTTCGAGACCCTGTTCTGGGTCTCCGCTGATCGCTCGACCGTTATGAGCTTGCTGTGCAACAGCACCGATCTCGACATCGACTTCATCGCCGACGGGTTGCTCACCATCTGGGAGTGACCACAGCGCAATTGCGCCAGCAACGACGAACGCCCCGGGCCTGAATCAGACCCGGGGCGTTCGAACGCGTGAAGCTAGGCGCCGACCTTGAAGCGGGCGAAGCCCGTCACGGTCAAACCAGCATCCTTGAGAACCGTCGCAACCGTGAGCTTGTTGTCACGGGCGTAGTCCTGCTCGAGCAGGGCGACCTGCTTGAAGAACGCGCCAACGCGGCCCTCGACGATCTTCGGCAGGGCAGCCTCGGGCTTGCCCTCGTTGCGCGAGATCTCTTCGACGATACGACGCTCGGTCTCGACCGCTGCAGCCGGAACCTCGTCGCGCGTGAGGTACTGGGGGTCAGCGAACGAGATGTGCTGCGCGATACTGCGCGCGGTCTCGGCGTCAGAGCCCTCGTAGGCCACGACCACGCCGACCTGCGGAGGCAGGTCTTTGTTGGTGCGGTGGAGGTACACAGCGAACTGCGAGCCCTCGATGCGCGCAACGCGACGCAGTTCGAACTTCTCGCCGATGATGGCCGCCTCAGCGTCAATCGCCTCGGCGACCGTCGAACCGTCGATCGGTGCGGCGAGCGCCGCCTCGACGGTCGCGGCACGAGCAGCAACGACAGCTGCCAACACTCGCTCACCGAGAGCGACAAACTTCTCGCCCTTCGCGACGAAGTCGGTCTCGCACGCGAGCTCGATCATCGTCGTGGCATCGGTTCCTTCGTGGGCGGCGATGAGGCCTTCGCTCGTCGAGCGGTCGGCACGCTTCGCGTTGCCCTTCGCTCCCTTGAGGCGCAGGATCTCGGTGGCCTTCTCAAGGTCACCGTCTGCTTCGACAAGAGCGTTCTTCGTGTCGACCATGCCGGTACCGAGACGGTCACGCAGGGTCTTGATGTCTTCCAGGCTAACGTTCGCCATAGAGGTGTCCTTACTCGGTCTCGGCAGCCGGGGCGTCGGCCTCGGCGGCGGGCTTCTTGGCAGCGGGCTTCTTCGCCGCGGGCTTCTTCGCAGCGGGGGCCGCATCTGATTCTGCCGCCGGCTCGTCGGCGACGACCTCGGTAGCAGCATCCTCAGCCGCGGCCTCGTCAGCAACAGGCTCGTCAGCAACAGCCTTCTTTGCCGGCGCCTTCTTGGCGGCGGGCTTCTCGGCGGCAGCGTCCTCAGCGGCAGGGGCATCGGCAGCAACCGTCTCGGCAGCAGCACCCTGCTCGAGAAGCTCGCGCTCCCACTCGGCAAGAGGCTCGACGGCCGAGACATTGCCCTCGGCCTCGGGCTTCTGGTGCTTCTGGATCAAACCTTCGGCAGCAGCATCC
>CAYWZI010000092.1:0-9318 GCA_964462815.1 uncultured Microbacteriaceae bacterium | reverse complement strand
GTGACGTCATCGGGCAGGAAGGTCTCGACCGCGTTTTCGAGGTGCTGCGTGCCCAGTTCACGGAAGAGCCCAACAACTGGTCGCGCCGCTACTAGGCCAACCTTGAGAAGCTCGCTTCTGGCGACGTCATCAAGGTGTCGGAGGTTGTTCGCGACCTGTGGCGCCGCGATCAAGATCGAGGCCTGAGCGCTGGCGAGAAGCGCATGCTGGCCAAGGCGCGTCAGATTCTCATCAGTGAGCTTGCTCTCGCCGAGAAGACCGATGAGGAGAAGGCCTCGACGGTTCTCGACGAGGTCCTCGCCTCCTAAGCATTGCGCTCGTGACCGAGCCCCTCGTTGGTTCGCCACGCCTCGCGGTCGTGGTTGTGGCCGCGGGTAGTGGAACCCGGCTGGGCCGCGCGGAGCCCAAGGCGTTCGTCGCCGTCGGCGGACGCACTCTGCTGGAACACGCACTCGACGGAGTCTTTTCGCTGGCCGAGGCTGCTCAGGTCGTCGTGGTCGCTCCTGCCTCGCATCGCGATGATGCACGCACAATCTCACTCCGGTCAGCAGGACCTGCGCGTGACGCTGTGACGGTCGTCATCGGCGGCGACAGCCGGCTCGCGTCTGTGCGTGCCGGGGTCGGCGCCATTGCCGATGGTGTTGAGACCGTTCTGATTCACGACGCTGCTCGAGCGTTCACCCCTGTCACCGTGTTCGACCGTGTCATCGCGCGAGTGCGTGCCGACGGCGTCGGCGCGATACCCGCGCTGCCCGTGGTCGACACGATTGCGCGGCGCGAGCCCGACGGCGCGGTCGTGGAACAGGTTGATCGCGCGCAGCTCGCGTCGATCCAGACCCCCCAAGGTTTTCCGCTAGACGAGTACCGCGCCGCACTCGCGGCGGTGGCACCCGATGCCGAACACACTGACGATGCCAGCGTGTTTGCGGCGGCAGGGCATCCCGTTGTCACCGTTCTCGGTGACGACCGAGCGTTCAAGGTGACCACCCCGTGGGATCTTCGGCGGGCACAACAGCTTGTCGCCGACGACCGGCCGTCGCTGCGCACGGGCATCGGTATTGATGTGCACGCGTATGACGACGCGCAACCGCTCTGGCTCGGCGGTCTCTACTGGCCCGGCGAGCCCGGTCTTGCGGGGCACAGTGACGGCGACGCCATCTGTCATGCCATCTGCGACGCCCTGCTCTCGGCTGCTGGTCTCGGAGACATTGGGTCGCGGTTCGGCGTCGATGATCCCCGATTCGCGGATGCTCGCGGTGAAGTCTTTCTCACCGCGACCCTCGAGCTGCTGCGCGATGCGGGGTTCGACGTGCTCAACATCGCGGTGCAGGTGGTCGCCCAGCGCCCGCGCTTCGCTGCTCGGCGGCACGAAGTCGAGGCCCTGCTTAGCCGCGTGCTCGGTGCACCGGTGAGCGTTGCCGCCACCACGAGCGACGGCCTGGGCTTCACGGGCCGCGCCGAAGGTGTCGCGGCGATCGCAACAGCACTGCTGCGTTCTTGACCCGCCGGTAGGCTGGGGCAGTGACCGTGCGCCTCTATGACAGCCTGAAGCAGGCTGTCGTCGACCTCGAAACACGGGTTGGGGGCGAGGTCGGCATGTACGTGTGCGGGCCGACGGTGCAGTCGTCGCCGCACATCGGCCACTTGCGCAGTGCGCTGGTTTATGACCTCTGGCGCCGCTGGTTGACCGCCCGTGGCTATTCGGTCATCTTCATTCGCAATGTCACCGACATCGACGACAAGATCCTCGCGGCCGAGACGCCCGACGAGCCGTGGTACGCCGTGGCGTATCGCGTCGAGCTTGAGTTCACGGCGGGCTACCACGCGCTGGGCATCCTGCCCCCGACCTATGAGCCTCGCGCGACCGCGAGCATCACGCAGATGCACGATCTCATTGCCGAGCTCATTGAGCGAGGCCACGCCTACGCGGCCGATGACGACAGCGGCGATGTCTACTTCGACGTGCGCAGTTGGAGTCGCTATGGCGAGCTGACCCGCCAGAGCCCCGACGACATGGAAGACGCCGGCGATTCGCCCGTGCGCGCCAAGCGCGACCCGCGCGACTTTGCCCTGTGGAAGGGCGCAAAAGCGGACGAGCCGGCAAGTGCCCACTGGGATTCCCCGTGGGGGAGCGGGCGCCCAGGCTGGCACATCGAGTGCTCGGCGATGGCGGCGCGCTACCTCGGCGACGCGTTCGACATTCACGGCGGCGGGCTCGACCTGCGGTTTCCGCACCACGAGAACGAGCTCGCGCAGTCGAGCGCGGCGGGCCACGCCTTCGCCCGCCACTGGGTGCACAACGGCCTCGTGACCGTGAGTGGCCAGAAGATGTCGAAGTCGCTCGGCAACTCCGTCTTCGCCGCCGACTTGCTCGCGACCCATCGCGCCGCGGTCGTGCGCTATTGGCTCGGGTCGGCACACTACCGCTCGTCGATCGACTACGGTGTGAACTCGCTCGACGAAGCTCAAGCCGCTCTCGAGCGCATTGAGGGCTTTCTTGCCCGAGCATCTCGGCGCATCGCATCGACCCGCTTTGCCACACTCGACGCAGTCGTGCCGGACGAGTTCGCGGCCGCGATGGACGACGACTTGGCAATTCCGCAAGCTCTCGCGGTGCTGCACGATCGGGTGCGCACCGGCAACGCGGCCCTCGACGATGATGACGTCGCCGCGGTCGCTCAGGCCCGAGCAGAAGTGGCCGCCATGGTCGCCGTGCTGGGCTTCGATGCGGCTGAGACGGATGCTCGCGACGACGACCCAGAACACCGAGCACTCTCCGCGCTTGTCGATCGCTTGATCGCCGAACGCCGCGACGCGCGCGAGTCCCGCGACTTCGCGACGGCCGACCGTATTCGTGACGATCTCGCTGCGGCGGGCATCGTGCTGGAAGATTCACCGACGGCAACCGACTGGAGTATTGATGGCTAAGCCAGGGCGCCCCGGCGCCAACAAGAAGAAGAAGGGCCCCACGGTCGGTTCAGGGGGCCAGGGTCGCCAAGCGCTCGAGGGCCGTGGCCCCACGCCCAAGGCGGAAGACCGCAGCTGGCATCCCGCGGGCAAGCGAAAGGCCGCCCAGGTGCGCCTGGTTGCGGCGAAGTCGCGAGCCGGCGGCGGCAACGGTGGCGGCCAGCAGTCGAACCGCTCGCGCGCGCCGAAGAAGAGTGTCGATGCCGAAGTCGTCAGCGGTCGCAACTCGGTGCTCGAGGCGTTGCGCGCGAGAATTCCCGCCAGCACGCTCTACATCGCGTCGCGCATCGAGATGGATGACCGCGTCAAAGAGGCCCTCTCGCTCGCGACCAAGCGCGGGATTCCGGTGCTCGAGATCATGCGTCCTGAGCTCGATCGCATGACGGGCGAGAACTCCGTCAATCAGGGCATCGCGATCTCGGTGCCGGCGTACGAGTACGCGCACCCCATGGACCTCGTCACACGTGCCGTTGACCGCGGCCAGACGCCGTTGCTCGTCGCGCTCGACGGCGTGACCGATCCGCGCAATCTTGGGGCGATCATCCGCTCGACCGCAGCGTTTGGTGGGCACGGCGTGATCGTGCCCCAGCGCCGGTCGGTAGGCGTCACGGCCGCTGCGTGGAAGACCTCGGCGGGCGCCGCAGCCCGCACCCCGGTCGCCATGGCGGCGAACCTCACGCAGACACTCAAGGCGATGAAGGCCGAAGGCGTTTTCGTGTTGGGCCTCGACGGGGGCGGCGACATGATGCTGCCGCAGCTCGAGCTCGCCGACCGACCGCTCGTGATTGTCGTGGGGAGCGAGGGCAAGGGGCTTTCGCGGCTCGTTACCGAGACGTGCGATGCGATTGTGTCGATTCCGATCTCGGCGGCGACCGAGTCGCTCAACGCCGGCATTGCGGCGAGCGTGGCGTTGTATGAGGTGTCGCGGAGGCGCGCGGCGCTGTAGCGCGGACGCTCATCGATAGTTTGCTCCTGGTTCGCGGGCCAGGGCCTGTGTACTCTCGAAGTGTTCATTGTCAGTGAACACTTGAGGAGAGAGTGATGTCGTCTGAGCGGGTAAAGATCGCGGTTGTCGGAGCCGGTGCAGTGGGAGGTTCTGTCGCCGCTGACCTCATTCGCGCGGGACTCGATGTGACCGTGATCGACCAGTGGCCTGCTCACGTCGAGGTCATGCGCACGCGCGGCCTCACTGTGCACCTCGAGACCGAGACGCAGGTCACGCCTGTGCCCGCGCTGCACCTGTGCCAGGTCGCCGAGCTTCGCCAGCCGTTCGACCTTGTGTTCACGGGAGTCAAGTCGTATGACACGCGTTGGGTCGCAGAACTCATGAAGCCGCTCATGCGCCCTGATTCGGTCTTTGTTGGATTGCAGAACGGCATGACGATCGACCACGTCGCCGAGATCGTCGGAACAGACCGAACGATCGGCTGCGTGCTCGGCATAGCAGCGAACCTCCGCACGCCGGGTACCATCGTGCGTCAGGTGACACCCGCCGAAACGTGGTTCTCGGTCGGCACGCTCGACGGAGTGGGCATCGAACGGCTCGACCAGGTCGCTGCGGTGCTCGCTCATGCCGCCGAGATCGTCGTCACCGACGACATCCGTTCGGCCAAGTGGATGAAGCTCATCGCCAACATTCCCGAGATGCTGCCCTCGGGCCTCTTGGGGGTTCCGTTGCTGGAGGCCGCGCACATGCCGGGCATCCGTGCCGTGATGGACGCGATGTCACGCGAGGCATACGCGCTCGCGATCGAACTCGGCATCACGATGCTTCCTTCGCTCGGCATCACGGCTGACGACATGCCCGACTCTGATCAGTATTCGCTCGACCTGCTCGACCGGGTGCTCTCGCACTTCTCGAAGCCCGACACCCGCGTCGCGGTGCTGCAAGACTGGGAGAAGGGGCGGCGGGCGGAGCTCGATGCTTTCAGCGGCTACATCGTGGCGAAGCGTGCCGAGCTCGGGGGCAGTTCGCCGGTTAACGAGCAGATTCTGCGGCTGTCTGAGCGTGTCGAGCGTGGCGAACTAACGCCGTCACCCGAGAACGCGCCTCTCCTTATGGCTGCGCTCGACGCCGGGTGACTTCCGCAACCGCAGACCAGTCCACACCACTCAAGGCGGGATCAGACATCGCGACCTCGAATACATCTCGGAGCACCGGCGCCAAGCGGAGGGCTACCCCCAGGCCTGCGGCGGTTGACTCGGCAAGGCCCAGGTCTTTGAGCCCGTGTTGCATTGAGAAACCGACCGGTTCGTAGTTCTGCTCGGCGATCAACGGAGCGTAACCACGATGGGCAGAGCCCGAGAAAGCCGTGTGGGTGAGAATCTCGACGAAGTCGAGAGGCTCGATTCCGGCCGCCTCCACGAGAGACACCGACTCAGCGATCGACTGCAGAGCGATAGTGATGTTGTAGTTGACGGCGATCTTGACCACGCTGGCGAACGTGGCATCGGTGCCGAGATTCCATACGCGCTGCCCGAGAGCCGCAAGCGAGTGTTCGGCAACGGATACGGCGCTGGCGTTGCCCGAACACACCACGAGCAGTTGGCCGGTCTCAACAACTGTTGATCGACCCAACACGGGCGCGTGAACATAGCCGACACCATGACGGGCATGTCGATCGGCGAGTTCACGTGATGCTTGCGGGCTGATCGTGGAGTGGTTGACGTGCACATGACCAGAAGGAACGTCCGACAACGACTCGTCATTGACAACCTGGAACAGCGCTGCCTCATTTGCCAGCATTGAATGCACGACCGTTCGTGTCGAGAACACTTCGGCCGGAGATGCCGCAACGGTCGCACCGGGTCGTGTCGAGAGTCGCTCAGTGGGTTCGGGGCTGCGATTCCAGACCGCTACGGAGAAACCCTTATCGAGCAACCTCGACGCCATGCCGAGGCCCATCGCGCCCAGTCCGAGAAAACCTATCTCGGTCACTACTGCCGACATCTCGAACCTCTCACGTCGCGGCCACGGTTAAAACCGGCGAAACCTGCCGTCACAGTCTGAGCACGGGCAAACCGGTTAGTACGGGTTCGCGACGAACAGCTCTTGCGCGGGAAACTTCGTGAGCACTTGCGCGCCGTTCGCCGTAATGACGACCTCTTCTTCAATGCGTGCGGCCGAGACTCCGTCGGAGGCGGGGCAGTAGGTCTCGAGGGCGAACACCATGCCGGCCTTGATCTCGACCGGGTGGGTCAGCGAGTTGAGGCGCGAGATGATCGGCCGCTCGTGCAGGCCGAGCCCGAGGCCGTGCCCGAACTGCAACCCGAACGCATCCATTTCGCTCTCGATTCCGATCTGCTGAGCGGTTGGCCACAATTGCGCGACTTCATCGGTGCCGACGCCGTCGGCAACCTTCTCGATCGCGGCATCCATCCACTCGCGGGCACGGCGGTAGGCGTCGTGCTGCGCGGGCGTCGAACTGCCCACCGAGAAGGTGCGGTAGTAGCACGTCCGGTATCCGTTGTACGAGTGGATGATGTCGAAAAAGGCCTGATCGCCCGGCCTAATGAGCCGGTCGGTGAAGTTGTGGGGGTGCGGGTTGCAGCGCTCGCCCGAGACCGCGTTGATCGCTTCGACCTGATCGCTGCCCAGCTCGTAGAGCTTCTTGGCCGCCAGGGCGACGATCTCGTTCTCGCGGATGCCGGGCTTGAGCGCATCGGTTATGTCTTGGTAGACGCCGTCGACCATCGCGGCGGCCTGGCTGAGCAGCATGATCTCGTCGACGTTCTTGATCGCGCGCGCACCCAGCATGTCTTGCTGAATATCGATGACCTGGATGCCCTGCGCCTGCATCTCGAACAAGAACGCGGGTTCGACTATGTCCACCCCGATCGGCATGCCGCTCAAGCCGGCGTCGTGCAGCAGCCCCTTGATGGTGGTCACGGCCTCCTTCATGAGACCGACTTCGGGGTGAATGGCACCGCGCAACCCGAGCATGCCAGCGTGACTGTGGCCCTCGTGCAGCCAGGGCGAAAAGAGTCGGTGGTGCTTGGCTGCAGACCCGAAATCCCAGATGTGCGGTTTGCCATCGCGGGCGAGCAGGGCATAGCGCGACATCTTGTCGCCGAGGGCGCCGCCGATCCAGGTCTGAGTCGTGTAGCGAATGTTGTAGAAGTCGAAGAGCAAGAACGCCCCGCACTCTGTGGCTTCGAGGGCCTGCATGGCTCGAGCCAGACGGTACTCGCGCAAGCGCGTGAAATCGACGCGTTGCTCAAAGTCGACGCCCATGTGCCCGTGGGCGGGAATCATGCGGTTGTCGAAGTCGAGTGCCGCGACCGGGGGACGGTGGGCGTCGATGCTCGATGGCATGCGGGGGTGCTCCTGACGTTGAGGTGATTATGCTGGTGATCAGACCGGGGTGGGCGCCTTCTACGCGCCCACCCCGGTCACGTGTGTCGAGTCAGACCCGACTGATCACCACTCCGGCGCTACGGCGGGGTCGGTCGCGTTGTCGATCGTGACCTTCACCGACGGCATGAACAGCTCGCGAGGCGAGACGGTCTCACCGGTGAGCACTGCGTAGGCAACGCGCACCGCGTTCTCGCCGTCCCACGACGACGACTGGAAGACCGTGCCATCGAGCTCGCCCGAGACAACCAGCGGGTTGCCGAGGAACGTGTTACCGATCGACGTGATGTACAGCGACGCGGGGTCGATGTCACGAGCCTTGAGAGCATCGATCGCACCGGCGACCATCGTGTCGTCAGCCGCATAGATGCCCTGAACGTTCTCGGGGCCCACAGCGGTCAGCATCTCCGACACCGCGATCTGCGAGTCGTCCTTGTTCCAGTTGCCCGGCTGCTCGGCCAGGATCGTCACGTTCGGGCAGTTCGCCTCGATCGTGTCGACGAAACCGGCATTGCGGTTGATGGCGGTTGAGTTGCCGGTGAGGCCGTTGACCACGAGGATTCCGACCTCTTCGTCACCGACGAGATCGCACATGATCTCGGCCGACGAGACACCCTGACCGTAGGTGTCGGGGCCCGAGTACGCCTCGGTGAGGTCCTGGTCCTCCGGGTTGACGTCGGAGTTCGTGACGGTCACCGGAATTCCGGCGGCGTTGGCGGCCGCGAGGCACGGACGCACGGTGTCACCGACGGCGGGCCACAGGATGATCAAGTCGGGCTGAGCCGCAACCGCGACCTCGCACTCGCTCGCCTGCTGGTCGGCGTCGTACTGCGAGTTGGTGATGGTCAGGTTGATGCCCAACTCATCGGCGAGTGCCTGCATGGGCGGCAGGTAGGTGGTGCCGTAGGGCTGGTCGGTGCCCTGCGGCAGCAGCGCATAGACCTCGAAGGTCTCGTCGCCGGTGGCGTCACTGCCGCCGTCGGACGAGTCCGCCGCCGCACAGCCCGAAAGCACGAGTCCGGCAGCGGCCACAAGGCCGATCGCGGAGAACGTGATGCGAGTGTTTCGCATGGTCTTCCTCTTTCTGTTCTTGGTGGGGTTGACGTCGCCAAAACTGACGACGCAGAGCTCAGACCGGGGTCTGAGCCTTCTCGCGGCTGCGGAGAGACGAGCGAACGCCCGCCAGAGCCGCGCGAAGATTTGTGGGATCGGTGATGACCGCGAGGAGCAGAATCACGCCGATGAAGATGTCTTGAATGTCGACCTGCACACCGGAGAGCGTGAGGGCGACCTGCAAAATGCCGAGCGAGAACGCTCCGATCAACGTGCCGAGCACTGAGCCTCGGCCACCGTTCAGCACGACGCCGCCGATAATGGCCGCGGCGAAGCTGGCGAGGAGAACCGTTGACCCGGCGGTCGGGTCGGCCGCCGTGCGCTCGAGCGTGTTGATGATGCCGGCAAGCGAGGCGACGAAGCCCGAGATCATGAAGCCGGTGAGAATGCGGCGTCGCACGGGAATGCCCGCATCCACTGCCGCTTGCCGATTGCCACCGACCGCGTAGAACTCGCGGCCCGCCTTGACGCGCGTCAAGAAGATCTGCAAGGCGATGAACGCCAGGATGAAGAGCAGAACTCGCGGCGTCAGCGGCCCGAGTAGCGGAGCACCGAACACAATGCCAGCATCGATGTTCGTCAAGCGCACGGGCTCTTCGTCTGAGAGCACGAAAGCCAGACCCCGCAGGGCGAACAGCATGCCCAGCGTGGCGATAAACGAATTGATGCCGACCACCACCACGAAGAATGCGTTGATGGCGCCGATGATGAGTCCGGTCGCGAGCGCGGCGAGAATGCCGAGCCAGAGGTCGGGAATACTCGCCATGACCACGCCTGACACGGCCAGAGTGCTGGCAACGCTCAAGTCGAGTTCTCCCATGAGAATCACTGCCGTCAAGCCGAGTGCGACGAGACCGGAGAGCGAGACGCTGCCGAGCGAGAGC
>CAYWZI010000091.1:0-9484 GCA_964462815.1 uncultured Microbacteriaceae bacterium | reverse complement strand
CGAAGCCGACGTAGAGCGGGGTCGCGAAGAGGAAGAGCATGATCGTGCCGTGCATCGTGAAGAGCTGGTTGTACTGCTCTTTCGTCGCGACAATTTCGAGACCCGGCGCGAAAAGCTGCGCGCGGATCACGAGCGCCATCACTCCGCCGATGAGGAAGTACACAAACGAGGTGATCAGGTACATGTACCCGATGGTCTTGTGGTCGGTGGTCGTGATCCACCCAACGAAGACGTTGCCTTTCCGTCGCACGGTGGGCGAAACGGGGACGGGTGCGGGCCCCGAGACGGATGGGCGAGGTGCGGTCGTGGTCATGAGCCGCTTACTCCTCTTCGCTGGCGCCGGACGTTCCCGGCAGGTTGGTGTTGGTGTTGAACTCAGGGCCCAAACGGCCGATGTTGCCTTCCGCACGCAACGACTCGATGTAGGCGTCGTACTCCTCGAGCGAGACAACCTCGACGTTGAAGAGCATCAAGGAGTGGAACTCGCCACACAGCTCGGCACACTTGCCCATGTAGCTCCCCTCCTTCTCGGGGATGAAGTACCAATAATTCGTGGTGTTTTCGCCCGGGATCATGTCCTTCTTGTACAGGAAGTCAACGATCCAGAAGGAGTGGATGACGTCACGCGACTCGATCTTGATTTCGACCTTCTGGCCCACCGGCAAGTAGAGAGTCGGCAGCGAGTCAACATCAATCGTGTTGTTCGGGCCCGTCTCTTGAGCCTGAATCCCCGAGTAGTAGACGTCGTCGGTGATGTAGTTGAAGTCCCATGCCCACCGCTTGCCGAAGACCTCGATCGTGACGTCGGGGTCTGCGAGCGGTTCTTCGATGATCGTCTGATCACGAGCCGTAAACGCGAAGAAGCCCAGCACGAGAATCAGCGGCACAACGGTGTAGAAAACCTCGATCGGCATGTTGTAGCGCAACTGAACCGGCAGGCCCGTCTGGCCCTTGCGACGGCGGTAGACGATCGCGGCCCAGATGATCAGGCCCCACGTAATGACGCCGACAACGAGCAGCACGATCCACGACGTAACCCAGAGGCCGATCACTCGGTCAACCTGGTTCGTCGTGCCGGGCTCGGTGGGCAACCAGCCGAGCTGCATCTGCGCCGTGCAACCCGCCAGGGCCACCGTGGTAACGAGGGCGAGCGGGATCGCCGTCAATCGAAGACGTCGGTTAGAACGCACCGGAAACCTCTCGTGGCAGGGTCAGGAACTGCGATTCAGTCTATGTCACGGGTGGGGCGGAGAACGCCGAGCGACGCTCCACGACAACCCGCGAATCGTGCTAGTGGAAGCTGTCTCCGCAGGCGCAACTGCCGCCGGCATTCGGGTTGTCAATCGTGAATCCTTGCTTCTGAATCGTGTCTTCGAAGTCGATGGATGCACCGTCGAGGTAAGGCACGCTCATCTTGTCGACGACAACTTCAACCCCGTCGAAGTCGCGCAGTGCATCGCCGTCGAGAACGCGCTCGTCGAAGTACAACTGGTAGATAAGCCCGGAACAGCCACCGGGCTGAACGGCAAGGCGAAGACGAAGGTCATCGCGACCCTCTTGGTCAAGAAGCGAGCGCACCTTGGCCGCCGCGGCCTCGGTCAGGCTCACTCCGTGGGTGTCGAGTGCAGTGTCGGTCATGGAGACTCCTCGAAAGATGGGATGACAGCCTTCAGTCTACGCCGCGTAGCTGGATGCTCAGCGGAGGTCATCCGCCGAATTCAGTCGCGCGAGCAACAGCGCTTCGGTGAGAACTGCGCGGTGAAAGACGCCGAGGTGAAGGGACTCGTTCGGGCTGTGAGCTCGCGTTTGCGGGTCTTCAACGCCCGTAACGAGCACATGCGCGTCAGTAAAGGTTTCGCGAAGCTGTGCGATGAACGGAATTGATCCGCCCACCCCAGCGAGTACGGGCTCCGCCCCCCAGGCCTCACGCATCGCGACGAGGGCCTCGTCGGCAGCCCAGCCGTCCACGTCGACCAGAAATGGGTCGCCGAGGTCGACCGAGGAGATCGCTACTCGTGCACCGAAAGGCGCGTGGTCACGAAGATGCTTCTCGATCGCCGCGAAGGCCTCAGACGCACGCTGACCGGGTGCAACGCGAGCGCTCACCTTGACCGTCACCGTGGGGCTCAGCGTGTTGGAGGCATTGCGGACGCTCGGTGCATCGATCCCGGTCACGGTGATGGCGGGCTGCGACCAGATTCGATGAAGGAAAGGGCCATGGCCGATCGGGCTGACACCGTCGAGAAGTCCTGTATCGGTGCGCAGACGGTCTTCGGTGATCTCGGGCACCGCGACGTCGTGCGACGTGAGGCCTGCCACGGCGACAGACCCGTGCGCATCGTGCAGGGTGGCCAGGAGCGCGATGGCCGCGAGCATGGCATCCGGAACCGCACCGCCATACATGCCCGAGTGCGAGGCGTGTTCCAAGGTCGAGACGGTGAGCGAGAACGTCACATTGCCGCGGAGCGCGATTGTCAGCGACGGTACATCGACCGACCAGTTGTCGGAGTCGGCGACCACGATGACGTCGGCCGCAAGCAAATCTCTGTGGCGCTCAAGCAGAGCGCCAAAGGAACGCGACCCAAACTCCTCTTCACCCTCGATGAAGACGGCGATGCCGACATCGGGGTCGCCGACCGCGTCACGCAGTGCCCTGATGGCCGCAACGTGAGCGACGACGCCGGCCTTGTCGTCGGCTGCTCCCCGCCCGTACAGCCGATCACCGCGCAGCGTGGGCTCGAACGGAGGCGAGTCCCACTCCGCGTCGTCACCGGGCGGCTGCACGTCATGGTGAGCGTAGAGCAGCACTGTCGGAGCCCCGCGTCGAGCTTCGCGCCGAGCCAGCACAGCAGGTTGCCCTAGTTCACCGCTGGACGTCGGTGCGCGATCAACGATCACCGTCTCGAAGAACGACAATTCACGCAGCAGTTGTGCGGTGTGGTCCGCCGTGCGCACGACGTGCTCGGCGTCAAAGCCGTCCCACGACACCGATGGAATGCGCACGAGCGCTGAGAGGTCAGCAATCGCGTGCGGCAGTCCGTTGCGCACGCTGTCCCGGAGGGCGTCGAGCAGCTCGGGTGGAGTCGCGGGTCGCTCAGCGCGAGGAGTCGGTGTCATGCCGGTAATCTTAAGGCTCGCACCGATCGGAAGGATGTGCCGCCGTGGCCGCCCGCGACAACGTGAACCCCAGCCCCTCTGCCGCCGAGCTCGCATCGGCTGAGGCGCACGCCCAGGCCGAAGCGATCGCTACCGGAAAGGGCCGACCGACTCCAACCCGCAAGGAACGCGAGGCGGCCCGCAAGCGTCCGCTTGTTCCCAACGACCGGAAGCAAGCACGCAAAGAGCACCGCGAGAAGATGAACGCGGCACGAGAGAAAGCGCGCCTGGGCATGGCGGCGGGCGAAGAGCGGTACCTCCCGCAGCGCGACAAGGGTCCGCAGAAGAAATGGGTGCGCGACTATGTCGATGCACGCATC
The DNA here is from genome assembly GCA_964462815.1 of uncultured Microbacteriaceae bacterium. Classification (GTDB taxonomy): domain Bacteria; phylum Actinomycetota; class Actinomycetes; order Actinomycetales; family Microbacteriaceae; genus Microcella. The sequence goes on along the minus strand of CAYWZI010000091.1, from coordinate 6,008 downwards.
AGCATCGGCGAGTTCTTGATTCCGGTGATGTTCTTCGTCATCATCCTGACCTTCATCCCCTCGATTGAAGCGCAAACCATCTCGATCCTCGGTTTGTGGGCCTTCTTCCTCGTAGCCGTGCTCGACTCGGTGCTCTTGGGCTTCATCGTGAGGCGCAAGCTCACAGCCAAGTACGGTGCCGACAAGGTCGAAAAGGTGCGGTGGTACGCCGCGATGCGCGCGCTGCAGTTGCGCGTGCTGCGTCTACCGAAGCCTCAAGTCAAGCGCGGGCAGTTTCCGGAGTAGGCGCGGCCTCTCGACGCGCTAGCGGGCGACGACCGACGCCGCCGTTCCGGCCTCGTTTCGCCGAGCAAGGCCCCGGGTAATCTGGCGCGCCCACAATGGGCCGCGATACAGAAACGCGGTGTAGCCCTGTACGAGCGTCGCGCCAGCAGCGAGACGCTCGGCAGCATCCTCAGCGGTGTCGACACCGCCGACCGAAATCACACAGAAGTCGGCCGGAACCGTGGCCCGCACCCGACGCAGCACCGCGAGTGAGCGGTCTTTCAATGGCGCGCCGCTGAGCCCTCCGGCGCCGGCCGCCTCGACCACGGCGGCATCAGTCGACAGTCCGTCGCGCCGAATGGTCGTGTTAGTGGCGATGATGCCCGCCAGCCCGAGTTCACGGGCGAGAACACACACGGCATCGATCGCCTCGTCGTCGAGGTCGGGCGCGATTTTCACCAGCACCGGAGTCGAGCCCGCCTCGTCGAGAACCGCCGACAGGAGCGGGCGTAGAAGGGCTTCGTCTTGCAGACCGCGAAGACCCGGCGTGTTGGGCGAACTAACGTTGACCGCGAGGTAGTCGGCGACGCCGGCAAAGAGCCGTGCTGATGCTCGATAGTCGGCAACGGCATCGTCGATCTCGACGACACGGCTCTTGCCGATGTTCGCGCCGATGATCGCCCGGTGCGCACGACGCGACTCTCGGGCCACGCGCGTCGCGGCGGCGGCCGCTCCCCCATTGTTGAAGCCCATCCGGTTGATCACAGCACGGTCATCAACGAGACGAAACAGTCGCGGCCTGGGGTTTCCGTCTTGAGGAATCGCGGTGACGGTGCCGATCTCGACGTGACCGAAGCCGAGAGCCCACAAGCCGCGAATCATTCGCGCATCCTTGTCGAATCCTGCAGCCATGCCGAATGGCGATTCGAAACGGAGCCCCAAAGTGTTGACAGCAAGCGAGGGGTGGGGGCGGGTCGCACGACGAAACAGACCGGTCAGCCGAAGGGTGGCTACCGCGCGAATCACGCGAGCGGCGGCGTGATGAGCTTTTTCTGGGTCCCAGTGCCGCAGCACCGCGCGAAAGAAGAGTTCGTACACAGTGAGCGTCAGCCGGCGTCGGCTTCTCGCGCTCCTGCAGCGTGAGCGACGCGAAGCTGCACGATTGCGGATTCGAAATCGTCGAGGTTCTCGAAAGCCTGATACACGCTGGCGAAGCGAAGGTACGCCACCTCGTCGAGCTCACGGAGTTCCGGCAAGATGGCGAGACCGATGTCGTTCGCGTCAAGCTGTGACGCGCCCGTGGCGCGAAGGTTCTCTTCAACCTTCTGAGCAAGCTGCGCCAGATCGGCGTCGGTCACCGGGCGGCCCTGACACGCTTTGCGTACTCCCGCCACGATCTTCTCGCGCGAAAAGGGCTCGACGACCCCACTGCGCTTAATCACCATGAGGCTCGCCGTCTCTGTCGTGCTGAACCGCCGCCCACACTCGGGACACTGCCGGCGCCGTCTGATGGAGAGCCCGTCATCACTCGTTCTCGAGTCGATGACACGGCTATCGGAGTGTCGGCAGAAAGGGCAGTGCATGGTGCGGCAAGCCTAGAGGAACCGGGCGCGGACGGCGTCGCCGTGCGCGGGCAACTGCTCAGCGTCGCTCAGCGCAGCGATGTAGGTCGCGACCTCGGCGAGAGCATCCCGGTCGTATTCCACAATCTGCTGCGGGCGCAGGAACGTGTATGCACCGAGACCCGATGTGAATCGAGCCTGCCCGCCAGTGGGGAGAACGTGATTCGACCCTGCTACGTAGTCGCCCAGGCTCACGGGAGTGAAGTTGCCCACAAAGATGGCGCCTGCGCTCTCGAGCTGCGGCAGCAGGGCCGCAGCGTCGGCCACCTGCACCTCGAGGTGCTCGGGGCCATAGGCGTTGCTGAAACGCGCGGCTTGCGTGAGGTCGTCGACGAGCACGATCGCCGACTGCGGGCCATCGAGGGCCGTCGTGACGCGCTCGCGGTGGCGCGTCGCGGCGACAGCGGTCGGTAAGGCGGCGTGAACCGCCTCGGCCAGTGCGTCATCATCCGTGACGAGCACGCTGCCCGCGAGTTCGTCGTGTTCGGCCTGACTGATCAGGTCGGCGACGACGTAGTCCGCGTGTGCTGTGCCGTCGGCGATGATGAGGATCTCGGTGGGCCCAGCCTCGGAGTCGATGCCGACGACGCCCGTGACCGCTCGTTTGGCGGTGGCAACATAGAGGTTGCCCGGGCCGGTGATCACCTGCACGGGTTCGAGGCCCACGTCGTCGACCCCATACGCCAAAGCGCCGATCGCTCCGGCACCGCCCATTGCATAGACCTCATCCACCCCGAGTAAGGCAGCCGCGCCCAGGATCGTGGGGTGGACCGAGCCTTCGAACTCCGCCTGGGGAGGTGATGCGAGGGCGATCGATGCGACACCCGCGACTTGGGCCGCGACAACGTTCATGACCACACTCGAGGGGTACACCGCCTTGCCACCGGGCACATACAGACCGACGCGCTGCACCGGCTGCCAGCGCTGAACGATTCGAGCTCCGGGCGCGATCTCGGTGACCTGCTCGGCCGGAACCTGTGCCGCCGTCGCCCGGCGAACGCGGTCGATGGCAACGTGAAGTGCGGCGCGAACGGCGGGGTCGAGAGCTGCCTCGGCGCTGCGCAACTGATCAGCTGAGACCCGAACGCTTTCCGGTCGCACCCGATCGAAGCGCTCGGCCTGCTCAAGAAGAGCGGCGCTACCGCGCTCCCGAACATCCTGAATGAGCGCGTCGACGGCGTCACCAGCGGAACCGACGTTGCTCGTAGCCCGCGGCACCAGTGCAAGTAATTCAGCTGAGGAAAGCGCGCTGCCGCGCAGATCGAGGATTCGCATCATGACGCACTCAGCCTAATCGCGGCCAGCCTCGGGAATACCCGCGCGTGAATGCGGTTGCATAGACCGTGATGACCACCGCTCCTGACTCCACCGGATTCGACGCCTTCGCCCAGGCCTTTCGTCGTCACGCCGCTGGAGTTGCTGTTATCACGGCGTTGACAGCGGAGGGCCGACCCGTCGGATTCACAGCAACCTCGCTTGCGTCACTCGCAGCGGTACCGCCACTGGCGACCTTCAACATGGCACGGAGCGCAAGCTCATGGCCTGCGATCGAACAGAACGATCGCGTCGCGATTCACATGCTCGGTCAAGAAGATTTTGCCGTGGCGCGCATCATGGCCGGCGACAATTCACGGCGGTTCGATGGCGATCACTGGGAACCCGGACCTCACGGCTTGCCGATTCTGAAAAACGTGACGGCGTGGATGATCGGCCGCATCGTTGCCCGAACGCCCGTAGCCGACAACGCCATGATCGCGGTTCAGATCGATGAAGGTGCGCTCGGCGAGCCGGACGAGCCGTTGCTCTATCACGAGCGTGCGTACCGAGCGCTCGGCGCCGAACTCGACGGCTAGTCGCTAGGTCAGCGCACGCGGCCCGAGCAGACTCTTAACCTCGCCATAGAAGTTCGCAGAGGGCTCGATGCGGTGGGGTAGTTCGAAGATGCGTGCCGAGTCGTCACGCAGGAGTCGCAGCCTCACCTCGGTCGTGCCGCGGTGTCGACTCAGAACCGTGCTGAGTTCATTCACGACATCTACGGTCGCCCGTTGCTCACGCACCGTCAAGGTGAGTGGCCCCGTATCCGCGCTCACGCCAAAGTCAGGCTGCTGGAGGGTGATCGCCTGCAGGGTGATCCCGTCGTCTCGGTGGTTGACGCGACCGCGCACGACAACGATGCTGTCGGCCACGAGCCGCGAGCCGAACTCAGTGTACGTCTTACCGAGGAACATGATCGAGAGCTCGCCCCCGAAGTCTTCCAGCGTGATCATTCCGTAGGGGTTGCCCGAGTTGCGTGCAACGCGGTGCTGCACGCTCGTGATGAGGCCCGCCACCGTCACTTGCTCGCCATCGGCCGGCGGGTTGTCGTTGAGCTCGGCGATGCTGAGGCCAGCGTGCTGCGCGAGAGCGCGCTCGAGGCCCGCCAGCGGGTGGTCGGAGACGTAGAGCCCGAGCATCTCTCGTTCGAATGCCAGCTTGTCTTTCTTCGCCCACTCGGGCCGGTCGGGCACGTGCTCGGCGCTCTGCTCGACGTCATCAAAGAGGCTGTCGAAGTCGAAGCCCACATCGCCGGCCTCTTCGGCGCGCTTCTCCTTGACCGCAGCCTCGACCGCGCTCTCGTGAATCTCCATGAGCGCGCGACGTGTGGCACCCAGCGAGTCAAAGGCGCCGGCCTTGATGAGCGACTCGATGGCCCGCTTGTTGGCGACCGGGCTCGGCACCTTCTTCAAGAAGTCAAAGACGCCCGTGAAGCGACCCTTCTGCTCGCGCGCTGAGCGGATTCCCTCGACGACGTTGTGGCCAACATTGCGAACCGCGCCGAGACCGAAACGGATGTCGTCGCCGACGGCGGCGAAATACTCGATCGACTCGTTGACGTCGGGCGGAAGCACCGTGATGCCCATCCGGCGACACTCGCTGAGGTAGACCGCCATCTTGTCTTTTGAGTCGCCCACACTCGTGAGCAGGGCAGCCATGTACTCGGCGGGAAAGTGGGCCTTGAGGTAGGCGGTCCAGTACGACACCACGCCGTACGCGGCCGAGTGAGCCTTGTTGAAGGCGTAGTCGGAGAACGGAAGCAGAGTCTCCCAGAGCTTCTTCACGGCCGCCGCCGAGTAGCCGTTCGCGACCATACCCGCTTCAAAGTTCTCGAACTGCTTGTCGAGCTCTTCCTTCTTTTTCTTGCCCATCGCCCGCCGCAGCAGATCGGCTTGTGCGAGCGTGTAGCCCGCGAGCTTCTGCGCGATCTCCATGACCTGCTCCTGATACACGATCAGGCCATACGTGCCGCCCAGCACCTCTGAGAGGGGTTCAGCGAGCTCGGGGTGGATCGGCTCGATGTCTTGCCGCTTGTTCTTGCGCAGCGCGTAGTTGGTATGCGAATCAGCGCCCATCGGCCCTGGTCGGTAGAGGGCAAGCACGGCTGAGATGTCTTCGAAGTTGTCGGGCTTCATCATCCGCAGCAGCGAGCGCATCGGCCCGCCGTCGAGCTGGAACACCCCCAGCGTGTCTCCGCGGGCCATGAGCTCGTAGGCCGCAGTGTCATCGAGCGTCAGCTCTTCGAGCACGAGACGCTCCCCGCGGTTCGCCTCAATGTTGTCCAGCGCATCGTCGATGATCGTGAGGTTACGCAGCCCCAAGAAGTCCATCTTGACGAGGCCGAGCGCCTCAGAGGCCGGAAAGTCGAACTGCGTGACGATCTGGCCATCTTGCTCGCGCTTCATGATCGGGATGATGTCGATGAGCGGCTCACTGGACATGATCACGCCTGCCGCGTGCACGCCCCACTGCCGCTTGAGGTTCTCGAGGCCGAGCGCCGTGTCAAACACCGTACGCGCCTCAGCGTCGACTTCGATGAGGGCGCGGAAGTCGGCGGCCACGCTGTAGCGCTCGTGCGTCGTGTCGAAGATGCCCGCGAGCGGCATGTCTTTGCCCATGATTGCGGGAGGCATGACCTTCGTGAGCTTCTCGCCCATGCCGAACGGAAAGCCGAGCACGCGGGAGCTGTCCTTGAGCGCCTGCTTGGCCTTGATGGTGCCGTACGTGACGATCTGGGCGACGCGCTCGTCGCCGTATTTCTCGGTGACGTAGCGGATCACCTCACCGCGGCGGCGGTCGTCGAAGTCG
>CAYWZI010000090.1:1023-9530 GCA_964462815.1 uncultured Microbacteriaceae bacterium | reverse complement strand
GACGTGCTCGTCGCGGAGAGCTTCGCCGCGGACGCTCCGTACACGGTGCAGTCGGTCGAGGAGATCGAAAGCGGGCCAGCGGGAGCATCCGGAATCGGACTCGACATCGGCCCGCGCACGGCGGAGCGTTTCGCCGAGTTGGTGGCCTCCTCGTCGACCGTCTTCTGGAACGGGCCCATGGGCGTTTTCGAGTTCGCCGAGTTCGCCGGCGGAACCCGGGCGGTTGCGGGCGCTTTGACGAAGGTTTCGGGGCTCGGCGTCGTGGGCGGCGGAGATTCGGCCGCGGCCGTGCGTGAACTCGGATTCGCTGACGACGACTTCGGCCATGTGTCGACCGGCGGCGGCGCCAGCCTCGAGTTTCTCGAGGGCAAGAAACTTCCCGGACTGGAGGTCCTCGGATGGCAGTGAACCGTGTTCCGCTCATTGCGGGCAACTGGAAGATGAACCTCGACCACTTGCAGTCGATCGCCTTCGTGCAGAAGCTCGCCTGGAGCCTGCGCGACGCAAAGCACGACTACCGTGAGTGCGAGGTTGCGGTGTTCCCGCCGTTCACCGACCTGCGCAGCGTGCAGACGCTCGTCTCGGCCGACAAGCTCGACCTCCGCTACGGAGCGCAAGATCTGTCGGTACATGACAGCGGCGCGTACACGGGCGAGATCTCGGGAGCATTCTTGGCGGCGCTCGATTGCCGCTACGTCATCGTCGGGCACAGTGAGCGTCGCCAGTACCACTCTGAGAGCGACGAACTCGTCGCGGAAAAGGCGGCAGCAGCCGTGCGGCACAGACTCGTTCCTGTCGTCTGCGTCGGAGAGACGGCCGACGACCTCGAGAAGCACGGCCCATCAGCCGTGCCCGTTGCGCAACTCGAGGTCGTCCTTGGCCACCTCGCCGCCGACGCCGAGTTTGTCGTGGCATACGAACCGGTCTGGGCGATCGGCTCGGGCCAAGCCGCGACCCCGGAGCAGGCACAAACCGTGTGCACTGCGTTGCGATCCTCGATCGCGCAGCACCTGGGCGTGGAGGCCGCAGAGCGCACACGTGTTCTGTACGGCGGCTCGGTGAAGGCCGCCAACATTGCTGGCTTCATGAAGCACGCTGATGTTGATGGAGCCCTCGTCGGAGGCGCGAGCCTCGATGTCGACGAGTTCTCGTCAATCTCACGCTTCCGCCAGCACGTCGGCACTGCCTGAACACCGCCCTGCTCTCCGTCCGGTAGGGTTGGAGACTGTCCGAAACGCGTGAGAGGTCCCATTTCGTGGAAATTCTTCAGGTATTGCTCCAGGTCATCCTGGGCATCACGAGCCTTCTGCTCACCTTGATGATCCTGCTGCACCGTGGTCGCGGTGGTGGGCTCTCCGACATGTTCGGTGGCGGCGTCACGTCGAACCTGGGCGCATCCGGTGTTGCCGAGCGTAACCTGAACCGCATCACGATCATCCTCGCTCTCGTGTGGGTGAGCTCGATCGTCGTGCTCGGCCTCATCACGCGCTTCGACTCGGCCTAAGGAGCAACAGAATGGTTTCTGGCGGAAGCGCCATTCGCGGATCCCGCGTTGGCTCGGGCCCCATGGGCGAACAAGACCGCGGCATTCATGCGGAACGCATTTCGATCTCGTACTGGGATGCGATGGGCAACGAGACGGTTCGTCACTTCGCGGCGAACCTCCCCGAAGAAGAGATCCCCGACGTCATCGATTCGCCGTCAACGGGGCTCCCCGCCGGCCGCGATCGGGACAACCCGCCCCAGGTTGCCAAGAACGAGCCCTACAAGACTCACCTCGCATACGTGAAAGAGCGTCGGAGTGAAGAAGAGGCTACGCAGATTCTCGATGAAGCGCTGCTCAAGTTGCGCCAGCGTCGCGGCACCGCCTAGAGCGTTCTTCGCTCTCTGCGGCCTTAACGCTCGTTACGTCAGGCCTCGCTCGGAGACCAGTCGGGCTGGTCCATCGCGCCCGTCCAGTAAGCGGTCGTCGTGATCAGCGATTCGGGAACCTCCGACGACGCCGCTTCGTCGACGAAGAAGAGCGTTGTGTGTACGCCGTTGACGCCGGCGACCGGCACATCTGCTGCCGAGGCGCCCGCGAGGGCAAGACCGAGTGCTGGGGCCTTGTCGGCGCCCGCGAGCACGAGCCACACGCGCTGAGAGCTGTTGATCAGCGGAAGAGTGAGCGACAGGCGTTGCGGCGGCGGTTTGGGGGAGTCGTCGACAGCGATGACGGTTGACTCACTCACCCGAGGGCCCTCGCGTTCAGGGAACAGCGATGCGACGTGGCCATCCGGCCCCACGCCCAAGAAGGTGATGTCGAATGATGGCATCGACCCGGAGCCTGCTGTGAGGAGTTCGTCACGGTAGCGGGTTGCGGCGTCGTCGAGACTGATGCCATCGTCGGACGCGGGATACCCATGCACGTTGCTCGCTGGAATCGCGATGTGGTCGAGCAACGCTTCTCGGGCCTGGCCCTCGTTGCGATCAGCGTGGTCGCGCGGAACCCAACGCTCGTCTCCCCACCAGGTGTGAACGCGGCTCCAGTCAAGACCAGCGCAATCCGGGTGTTCGCGGATCGCGCGAAGCACAGCGATGCCGACCGACCCTCCCGTGAGAACGACGTGCGCTGCGGCTTGGTCACGAAGAATCGTGCTCAGTGTGGTGACAAATAGCTCAGCAACGGCGCTGGCAAGGGTTGCAGGGTCGGCGTGCACGAGGACGCGGCGTTCGTGATTCACGGAGCGGGTGACCTTTCTCAAGCGAGCGAAGCGTGCTCGCCTCGTTCAGGGGTGGGGGCTCGGGGCGCCGAATCCGCTCGCGAGCACCGCACCGAACTCGTCGTCCGGGTCGAGCCTACGCAGTTCTTCTGCCAAACACTCGCGCAAGCCTGGCCGTGGGAGCGACAACTCGTGTATCGGCTGTCCGGACTGGCGGAGCTGTACGGCAGTCGGCGAGATGCGCTCAAGGCTGATCGCGCCACTCTCACGATGGAGGACAACCGAGTGTATGCCCGCGGTGGGGTTGCCATCGGCAACGTTAGCGATCACCTCAACCTCGAGACGCAACGACAGCCAGGCCGCAAGGAGCACCGTCGACGGGCTGTTCGCCGCGCCGGCAACCTCGGCTCGCACCACGGGATCGTGGGGCGGTTGATCGAGCGCCGCGGCCAATTGTGCGCGCCACTTCGTCAGACGGGTCCACGCGAAGTCGGTGTCGCCAGGGCGATAGCCTCGAGCAATTCGTTCGAGGCTCGCCGCGGGGTTGCTGGACGCTGCGGCATCCGAGATGCGGCGCTGAGCGAGTTGCCCCAGCGCGGTGTCGCCGATGCAGTCGGGGCACTCGCCCGGCCACCACGTCACGACGGGTGCATCAGGGAGAAGCAGGCCGGTAACAAGACCCCGCAGGTCGATAGCTGTGCCGCCGTGAGCGCGCAACACAATCACTTCGCTCGCACCTGCATCACCTCCGACACGGATTTCGGCGTCGAGGCGGGCAACCGGGGCATCAGCATCCGTCGACACAACGATGATGCGCATCGGATGCTCGCGCGAGGCTTCGTTGGCCGCGACAATGACGTCCTCTTCCTCGCCAAACCGGCTCGAGATGATCAACGTGAGCACGCGGCCCAGTGCCACGGCACCCGCTTCATCGCGGATGCGGACGAGAGTCTTTGATACCTGACTTGCCGTCGTGTCGGGTAGGTCGATGATCATGGGCGCCTCCAGACACGGCCGTCACGAGCGAGCAAGGCATCGGCAGAGGCTGGCCCCCAGGTTCCGGGGGAGTAAGGCTCGGGGGAGCCCCCAGCAGCCCAGAACTTCTCGATCGGGTCGAGAATCTTCCAGCTGAGTTCGACTTCTTCGTGTCGCGGAAACAGGGGCGGGTCGCCCAGCAAGACATCGAGGATGAGGCGTTCGTACGCCTCGGGGCTCTGTTCAGTGAAAGCGTGGCCGTATCCGAAGTCCATGGTCACATCACGCACTTGCATGCCGGCGCCCGGCACTTTCGAGCCGAAGCGAATCGTGACACCTTCGTCGGGCTGCACGCGAATCACGAGCGCATTCTGGCCGAGAGCGGAGGTCTGTGCTTCAGCGAAGAGGTACTGAGGCGCGCGCTTGAAGACCACGGCAATTTCGGTCACACGACGGCCCAGACGTTTACCCGCACGAAGGTAGAACGGCACCCCCGCCCAGCGCCGGGTACCGATGTCGAGCCGCATGGCGGCATAGGTCTCTGTCACCGACTGAGGGTTCATGCCCTCTTCTTCGAGGAAGCCCGTGACCCACTGACCCCCTTGCCACCCACTCGTGTACTGGCCGCGGGCGGTTCCGGTAGCGAGATCTTTTGGCAGTCGAACTGCTGACAACACCTTCTCTTTCTCAGCACGCAAGTCAGCGGCATCGAACGAGACGGGTTCTTCCATGGCCGTCAAGGCCAAGAGCTGCAGCAAGTGGTTTTGAATCACATCGCGAGCAGCACCAATGCCGTCGTAGTAGCCGGCGCGACCCCCGACACCGATGTCTTCGGCCATGGTGATTTGCACGTGGTCGACATAGTTGGCGTTCCACAGCGGTTCGTAGAGCATGTTGGCAAAGCGCAGAGCGAGGATGTTCTGAACCGTCTCTTTGCCGAGATAGTGATCGATGCGGAACACCGAATCGGCCGGGAAGACCGACTCGACAACGTCGTTAAGCTCGCGCGCGGTGACGAGGTCGCTGCCGAACGGCTTCTCAATGACAACCCGTCGCCACTCACCACCCTCGGCTTCAGCGAGGCCGCTTCGGCGAAGTTGCTCGGTGACGAGCGGAAACGACTTTGGCGGAATCGACAGATAGAACGCGTGGTTACCCATGGTTCCGCGGTCACGATCGAGGTCAGCGAGCGTTTGCGAGAGTCGTTCGAAGGCCTCGTCGTCATCGAAGTCTCCTGAGACGAAACGGATGCCCGTCGCCAGCTGGCGCCACACCTCTTCGTTGAACGGGGTGCGGGCAAACTGCTTCACAGCGTCATGGACGACTTGTTCGAAGTCTTGGGTCTCCCAGTCTCGCCGAGCAAAGCCGACGAGTCCGAACCCGGGTGGCAACAGCCCGCGATTCGCGAGGTCGTAGACCGCGGGCATGAGCTTCTTGCGCGAAAGGTCACCCGTGACCCCGAAGATGATGAGTCCACTCGGTCCGGCGATTCGGTTCAATCGGCGATCATCGGGCGATCGCAGAGGATTCGACCAGAGGTCGGTCACGAGACCGAATCGATGATCGCGAGGAGGGCATCCTCGTCGGTCACCCGAAGAGTGAGCACGGGCGCACCGTGCTCGCTGAGCACAACCGCGTCGCCCGCCGCTTGTGCGGCGATCAACTGTTGGTAGCTAAACGGGCGATCGGGAATGGCGAGATCGTCACCGAACGTTCCGGTGACCTGAAGGAAAGCACCGTGGGCGGGCCCGCCCTTGTGGTACTGACCCGTCGAGTGCAAGAACCGCGGCCCCCAGCCGAAGGTCACGGGGCGACCTGTGCGCTCGGCGATTCGATGGCGAAGCACTTCGAGCTCCGGGTGCGCAAGTCGGTTGAGGTAGACGTGCACCCCGACGTAGCCGTCGGACGGAACCGCGGACTCAAGGCGAGCAATGGCCTGAGCGATCGTTGACGCGTCGCCGAGCATCTCGGAATCGGCCACGACCTCGACCCCGCGGTCGACAAACACCGGCGCGATGGGTGCCGGGCGCGCATCGAGGAGGCCGCGTGCGGCCACCTTCGCCGATTCGACGTCAGGCTGATCGAACGGGTTGATGCCGAGCATCATGCCCGCGACCGCCGTTGCGTATTCCCACGTCATGAGCAGCGCGCCGAGGGTCCCGGAAAGCTCAATCTCATCGGGCTCGACGTCACGTGTCTCCCGGCGGTCAGCCACCAGCCGTACGACCTGAATGTCGTGCGCACCCGATGAGAGTTCAGGTGCATCGAGGCCCACGACGACGGGAAGGATTCCTGTGCCGCTCTTGCCCGTGGACTCGGCCACCAGTTGCTCGATCCAGTCCCCGAGGCCGACGACGTGGGTGCCATCGGCAACGATGACGAGCTTGTCGCGACGCGGCTCGGTTCCCGCGATGGCGGCAGCGAGCCGCAAGCCGGGGTTCGCCTCGTTGTCAACCGCGAGTGGCAAGGCGGCTGCCTCGGCTTCGTCGAGGAGGGCGTCCAGATCAACGCCCGCAAGCCCGGACGGCACGAGTCCGAAAGCCGTGAGCGCCGAGTACCGCCCACCGACGGTTGGGTCGGCAGTGAAGACGCGGTACCCGGCATCCAACGACGCAGCCTCGAGGGGAGAACCCGGATCGGTGACGATGATGATGCGTTCGGCAGGGTCGATGCCGGCGGCACGGAAAGCACTTTCAAAACTCCGCTTCTGGCTGTCGGTCTCAACGGTGGATCCCGACTTCGACGACACGACGACGGCCGTGTGGCCCAGGTGCTCAGAGAGTGCGTGGCGAACCTGGCTGGGGTCGGTCGAATCAAGAACCACGAGGTCGACGCCCGCCGTGCGCGTGATGACCTCGGGAGCGAGAGATGAGCCCCCCATGCCGCAGAGAACGATGCGGCTCACTCCGCGCTCGATGAGCTGGTCGCGAAGCGCGGTGATTTCTTCGACGAGTGGACGCGATTGGGCCACCGCTTGAGTCCACCCGAGGCGCACAGAAGCCTCTGCTTCGGCCTCAGGGCCCCAGAGAGAGGCGTCTTGCGCCGTAATGCGGCTCGCGACGAAGTCGGCCACGAGCGCGGGCACGTGACGCTCAATCGCCTCGAGGGCCGCGCCACGTGCGGCCACCGTCACCGTCATCGCGCCGCCTCCAACGCGGCGGTGACAGTGTCGAGCAGCTCGTTCCAGCTCACGATGAACTTGTCGACGCCCTCCTTCTCGAGCAGCGCCGTGACCTCGTCATACGAAATGCCGAGCTTCTCGAGGTCGGCGAGCACCGCGCGCGCCTCGTCGTAGCTTCCCGAGACCGTGTCGCCGGCGATGACCGCGTGGTCGAAGGTTGCCTCGAGGGTCTTCTCGGGCATGGTGTTGACCGTGCGGCTGACAGCCAACTCGGTGACGTAGAGCGTGTCGGGCAAGCTCGGGTCTTTCACCCCGGTCGATGCCCACAGCGGACGCTGGGCGTTGGCCCCCGCCGCAAGAAGTGCAGCCGCGCGGTCACTCGCGAACGCCTGCTCGAACACCTCGTACGCAAGCCGTGCGTTCGCGACGCCAGCCTTGCTCTTGAGCGCGAGGGCTTCGGGAGTGCCGATTGATACCAGCCGCTTGTCAATCTCCGTGTCGACCCGCGAGACGAAGAAAGAGGCAACCGAGTGGATGCTCGTCAGATCGATGCCTGCCGCGTGAGCCTTTTCAAGCCCGGCAAGATACGCGTCAATGACCTCACGGTGCCGGTCGAGGCTGAAGATCAGGGTGACGTTGACGCTGATGCCGGCCGCAATCGTCTCGGTGATCGCCTCGAGGCCCTCCAGAGTCGCGGGAATCTTGATCATCGCGTTGGGGCGCCCGACCTTCTTCCAGAGCTCGCGAGCCTGAGCGATCGTTCCGGCTGCGTCGTGTGCCAGCCCGGGTTCAACCTCGATCGAGACGCGGCCGTCTTGCCCACCACTCGCAGTGTGCACCTGCGCGAAAATGTCGCTCGCTGCGGCCACATCGTCGGTCGTAATCTCAAAGACCGCGCGCGTCACGTCAGCGCCGTCCGCCGCGAGGCTGCGGATCTGGTCGTCGTAGGTAGTCCCCGTTGCGAGCGCTGCGGCGAAGATGGTCGGGTTCGTCGTGACACCGACCACATTGCGCTGCGTGATGAGCTGCGCAAGGCCGCCCGAGGTGATGCGATCGCGCGAGAGGTCGTCGAGCCAGATGCTGACGCCGAGGTCGCTGAGCTGTGCGGTGGGAGTGGAACTCATGGTGCCCTCAATCGTGAGACGTGGTGGTGGATGAGTGGTCGGTGGCGACCGGGTCAGTGAGCCGCGATGCTGTCGCGCGCGGCAGCCGCGACGGCGTCGGGCGTGATGCCGAACTCGCGGAACAAGGTTTGGTAGTCGGCGGAGGCCCCGAAGTGCTCGATCGACACGGTGCGACCGCGATCGCCCACGTAGCGATGCCACGTGAGTGCGAGGCCTGCCTCGACGGAGACTCGCGCTGTGATGCTCGCGGGCAACACCGATTCGCGATATTCGGCACTTTGCTCTTCGAACCACTCCAGGCACGGCGCCGACACGACGCGGGCGTGGATGCCCTGCTCCGCGAGCTGCGTGCGAGCATCCATCGCCACCGCGACTTCGGAACCCGTCGCGATGAGGATGACATCGGGGGAGCCGTTCGCCGCTTCGGCGAGCACGTACGCGCCCCGTGCCACGTGGTGGGCAGCCGCGAGCTCGTCGCCCGCTGCCACTCCCGTGCCACGCGTGAACACGGGGATGTTCTGGCGCGTGAGGGCAATGCCAGAGGGGGAGCGGCGCTCGAGCACGGCCTTCCAAGCGTGTGCGGTC
>CAYWZI010000090.1:0-1013 GCA_964462815.1 uncultured Microbacteriaceae bacterium | reverse complement strand
TGCTCGATCGGCTGGTGGGTCGGGCCGTCTTCACCGAGGGCGACGGAGTCGTGGGTCCAGACGTACGTGACCGCGACGTTCATGAGCGCGGCGAGACGCACCGCCGGTCGCATGTAGTCGCTGAAGATCAAGAAGGTTCCGCCGAAGACGCGCGTGCGGCCGTGCAAGGCGATGCCATTGAGAATGGCCCCCATGGCGTGCTCGCGTATGCCGAAGTGCAAAACGCGGCCGTACGGGTTGGCTTTCCACTCGTGCGTCGAGTGCTCGGTCGGTGCGAATGAGCCACCGCCCGCGATCGTCGTGAGGTTTGACTCGGCGAGGTCGGCCGAGCCGCCCCAGAACTCGGGCAGCACGCCCGCGATCGCGTTGATGACCTTGCCCGACGCCGCACGAGTCGAGACGCTCGAGCCGCCGTCGAAGACCGGCAGCGCTGCGTCGAGGTCGGCGGGCAGTTCACCGGCTTGCATGCGCTCGAGCAGAGCGGCACGCTCGGGGTTCGCGGCGGCCCAGGAATCGAAGCGCGTGGCCCACTCCGCGTGACGCTCACGCCCACGTTCAACTGCCTTGCGTGTGTGGGCGATGACGTCATCGGCAACAACGAAGTGCTCGGCCGGGTCGAAACCCATGACCGTCTTCGTCGCAGCGAGTTCATCGGCACCGAGAGCTGAGCCGTGGATCTTGCCCGTGTTCTGTTTCGTCGGTGCAGGCCAGCCGATGATGGTCTTCAGGATGATCAGGCTCGGCTTGCTCGATTCCCGCTTGGCGCTCACGAGAGCAGCGTTGAGGGCATGCACGTCTTCGACGTACTCGCCGGTCTTCTTCCAGTCGACGGTCTGCACGTGCCAGCCGTACGACTCGTATCGAGCAGCGACGTCTTCGGTGAAGGCAATGTTCGTGTCGTCTTCGATCGAGATCTGGTTCGAGTCGTAGATGGCGATGAGGTTGCCGAGCTGTTGGTGGCCCGCGAGCGAGCCCGCCTCGCTCGTGACGCCCTCTTGCAGGTCGCCGTCGCC
>CAYWZI010000089.1:1812-9544 GCA_964462815.1 uncultured Microbacteriaceae bacterium | reverse complement strand
TCATCTCCGCAGTGCCGCAGATCGCCTTCGCACTGCTCATCGCTGCAGTGCTCGACCGCAACATTCGCGCGAAGACCTTCTGGCGCATGAGCGTGCTGTTGCCCTATGTCGTCGCCCCTGTCGCCGTGACCCTGATCTTCAGCAACATGTTCGGAGACCAGTACGGCCTCATCAACAACCTGCTGGGCCAAATGGGAATCCCGCCGGTCGGCTGGCACTCCGATGTGCTCTCGAGCCACGTCGCGATTGCGACCATGGTCAACTTCCGCTGGACGGGATACACCGCGCTCATCTTGCTCGCGGCGATGCAGGCGATCCCCCGCGACTACTACGAAGCGGCCATGATCGATGGGGCCGGCGTCGTCCGCCAGTTCTTCTCCATCACGATCCCGCAGCTGCGCCCGACCCTCATCTTCGTCATCGTCACCTCGACGATCGGTGGTCTGCAGATCTTCGACGAGCCTCGCCTCTACGACTCGGTTGGCCAAGGCGGCGCCAACAGCCAGTGGATGACCATCACGATCTACCTCTACAACCTCGGCTGGGGTCAATTGAACTTCGGCCGCGCGGCCGCCGTGGCTTGGCTGTTGTTCCTCATCATCATCCTCGTGGGGCTGCTCAACGTGGCCATCACCCGCACGATTGCGAAGGCATCATGACTGGCACCGGACTGCTCGAGCGCCCCCCAGCACGCCGCCACGATGACACCGGCCGGCGCCGACGCCGCCGCGGCCTCGAGAACGGGCAGCGGCCCGGATGGATGGCCTACGGCTTCCTGACGGCGATCATGCTCGGCTCGATGTTTCCGATCTACTGGTCCTTCTTGATCGGCTCGGGCGACGCCTCAACCATCAACCAGCAAGACATCGTCTGGTGGCCGGGGGGCAACTTCTTGACCAACGCCGCGGCCGTGCTCGAGAGCGACAGTGTCAACTTCTGGCGCGCGATCGGCAACTCGATCATTGTCTCGACGGTGGTGTCAGCATCCGTCGTCTTGTTCTCGACGCTTGCGGGCTTCGCCTTCGCCAAGCTGCGGTTCCGCGGCCGCAACGGTCTGCTGATCTTCGTGATCGCGACGATGGCCGTGCCGACGCAACTGGGTGTCGTGCCGCTCTTCATCGCGATGAGTCAGTTGCAGCTGGCCGGCACCCTGTGGGCGGTGATCCTGCCCGCCGTGGTGAGCGCCTTCGGCGTGTTCTGGATGACGCAGTATCTGTCCCAGGCACTCCCCTATGAGCTCATCGAAGCGGCTCGTGTCGACGGCGCGAGCATGATCCGCACGTTCTGGTCGGTGGCACTGCCCGCCGCGCGGCCTGCGGCGGCGATGCTCGCGCTTTTCATCTTCATCGCCACCTGGACCAACTTCTTCTGGCCATTTATCGTGCTTGACCGGCAGAACCCGACACTGCCGGTGGCACTCTCGCTGCTGCAAAGTAACTACTTCGTCGATTACTCCGTCGTGATGGCCGGCGTTATCCTGAGCACGATCCCCCTGTTGATCTTGTTCGTCGTCGCCGGCCGCCACCTCGTGAGCGGCATCATGCAGGGAGCAATTAAGGGATGACCGTCCACACCACCTCGTCGCGTGCGACGGTTTCTTCAGCGCGCCCGATGCCCGCCGACTTTCTGTTCGGTGTCGCGACGGCTGCCTACCAGATCGAGGGCGCCACGCATCGAGACGGTCGGGCCGACTCGATCTGGGATGCGTTTAGTCGCGTTCCCGGGGCTGTCGTCGGTGGCGAAAGCGGAGAGCGCGCGTGCGAGCATTACGACCGCTACCGCGATGACGTCGCGCTCATGAGCGACCTGGGCGTGCAGGTCTACCGCTTCAGCACCTCGTGGGCGCGCGTGCAACCGGATGGCCGCACCGCGAACCTCGCCGGCCTCGACTTCTACAGCCGCCTGGTCGACGAGTTGCTCGCGGCGGGCATCACGCCGTGGCTCACGCTCTACCACTGGGATCTTCCGCAGGCGTTGGAAGACCAGGGCGGTTGGCCCGCACGCGATACCGCCGCACGATTCGCCGACTACGCGGCCGATGTGCATGCCGCGCTCGGCGACCGCGTCGACAACTGGACCACGCTCAACGAGCCCTGGTGCTCCGCGTTTCTCGGCTACTTGAGCGGCGAGCACGCGCCCGGTCGCCATGAGCCGCAAGCCTCGCTTGATGCCGCACATCACTTGTTGCTCGGGCACGGTCTCGCGACCCAACGACTGCGCGAGCTGGGGCCCGACCTCAGCCTCGGCATCACGCTCAACATGACTGTTCCTGACCCGGTCGACCCCGCTGACCCGGCCGACATCGACGCTGCCCGCCGCATCGACGCGCAGCACAACCGGCTCTTTCTCGACCCCATCTTCCGCGGCGCATACCCGAGCGACCTGCTCGCCGACCTCGACAGTCGGGGGTTGAGCATGCCGGTGCTCGACGGGGATCTCGCCGCGATCTCCACGCCGATCGACGCTCTGGGCATCAACTACTACCACGGTGATGCCATCAGCGCCCGGCCTCCCGCGGGCGACACCCTCTCGACTGTCGCGCCCTCAGAGCGCGTGAAACTGTCTCCGTTTCCGGCGGGCGACGGCACCTATACGCACTCACGCGGGCTCCCCACGACGGCCATGGGGTGGGAGGTGCAGCCCGAGGGCCTCACGCGCCTGCTCGTGCGCATCGATGAGGAGTATGCGAAGCCCGCGGGCGTCACGCTCTACGTCACCGAAAATGGGGCGGCCTACAGTGACGTCGTCGGCGACGACGGTTCGGTTGATGACGTCGAGCGTGCTGAATTCTTGAGCGCCCACTTGCACGCCATCGCCGACGCCATCGACGCGGGCGTCAACGTCAAGGGCTACTTCTACTGGTCGCTCATGGATAACTTTGAGTGGGCCTGGGGTTATGACAAGCGCTTCGGTCTCGTGCGCGTCGACTATGAGACTCAGCAGCGCACCATCAAAACGAGCGGGTCGACCTATCGCGCCATCATTCGCGCGCGCGATCTTGCGGCAACCGCTGGCTAGGATTCCCCTCATGGCAGTCGAGGGCGTGCGATGACGACCCGGCCCGCGGCGACCCTCGAGATGGTCGCCGAGCGGGCGGGCGTCTCACGCGCAACGGTCTCGCGCGTCGTCAACGGCTCGCCGCGCGTGACCGTTGAGACCGTCGCCGCCGTCAATGCCGCGATCGCCGAGCTCAACTACACGCCCAACCGCGCGGCGCGGTCGCTCGCGAACCGGCGGTCGATGGCGATCGCGCTCGTGATTCCCGAAGACACCACCCGCTTCTTCGGCGATCCCTACTTCGCGGCCATCGTGCAAGGAATCTCGACCGTGCTCGAGAGCACCGACTACGTTCTCAACCTGCACCTCGCGAGCTCCACCGGATCGTTCGACAAGACGGTCGCCTACCTGCTGGGCGGCAACGCTGACGGCGCGCTCGTGGTCTCCCATCACTCGGGCGACCACGTGCTTGCCGAGCTCGGCTCGAGCATCCCTGTCGTGTTCGGTGGCCGGCCGCTCGACCCGAACGCCACGGAAAGCTACTACGTCGACGTCGACAATGCGGTGGCGGCTGGCGACGGCACCCGTTATCTCATTGAGCGCGGTCGTCGGCGCATCGGCACAGTCGCCGGGCCCGGCGACATGCCCGCCGGCATCGATCGACTCGCCGGGTGGCGATCAGCGCTGACGGATGCGGGGCTCGCGCCGACCGCGATCGCCCACGGCGACTTCACTCTGGCCGGCGGCATTCGCGCCACGCGCGAGCTGCTCGACGCCCACCCCGACCTCGACGCGATCTTCGTCGCGAGCGACCTCATGGCGATGGGCACTGTTACCGTGCTGCGCGAGCGTGGCATCGCCGTGCCCGAGCAGATGGCCGTCGTCGGCTTCGATGACTCGCCCGCGGCGCTCGCGAGCGAGATTCCGTTGACCACCGTGCGGCAACCGTCGGTCGAACAAGGTGAGCGCATGGCCCGCATCTTGTTGAGCTTGCTCGACGGAGAATCGGTGCCGCATCGGCACATCATGCCGACCGAGATAGTCGTGCGCGAGAGCGCCTGACGCTAGCGTTGTCTCATGAGCAAAGGCCGCGCCATTGTCGCCTCAATCTTCGTCGCGCTGGGAGCGATCGCCTATGGCGCCTCTCCGATCGACATCATTCCGGAGGTCATCTTTGGCCCCCTCGGTCTCGCCGACGACGCAGCGCTTCTCATCGGAGCGGGCTTCGCCATCTGGAAGATGCTGTCAGGCCGCAACGCGCCGCCGTCGACGCCGCCTCAACAGCCCGCCCCTCCGGCAGCCGAGGCTCCTCACTGGGAGCAGAAGGCGACCGAGTAGGGTTCGACCATGAGTCTCACGGTCACGCACGAGCCCGATGCCGAGCGGTACGCCGCCTATGACGGGGACGAACTGCAGGGCTGGATCGTCTACGACCACGTCGGCACGACGCTACGACTGTTGCACGCCGAGGTTCCGCCGATGATGCGCAACAAGGGTGTGGGCGGCGAGGTTGTCCGCGCCATTCTCGACGACCTGCGGGTGTCGACGACCGACCGGGTTCAGCCGGTGTGCGGATTCGTCGTCATGTGGATGCGCCGGCATCCCGAATACGCCGACCTCACAACGCGCTAGCGGTCGCTGCCAAGCCAGCGAGCACGCCTCTACAGGCGAATCGTTCCCTGATAGCCGTCACCGGAGTCCGGATCGCCGTCGGTCTGGATGACTCCGAGATCACCGTCGCCGGCGATCGGTGCCGGAGCAGGCAGCGTCGTCTGCCGGTCGAGCTCGAGGGCCGCTTCGTGCCGCGTGGGGTTGAAGACCTCGTCGCCGATGCCGACGAGCCCGCCCCCTGAGCCGCCGCGGCGAGACGCATCGCCCCGCAGATCGATCCAGCCGCGCCTTTGTGCCAGCGCACCCGCGCCGACGACGCCGAGCACAATGAGCACCCACCCCCACCACTCCATCACGCCAGCCTAGCCTTCGCTCGCGGAGGAATACTCAGTCGCGCAGCGGCAGCACGATGGGGCGATCGGATGCTCCCACCCGGTGAATCTGAACCTCGAGCCCGTACACCCGCCCCACTCGGTCGGCCGTCATGACCTCAGCGGGCGAGCCCACGGCGTCGAGTCGCCCTGCGTCGAGCAGCGCAATGCGATCGGCATAGGCGCCCGCGAGCGAGAGGTCGTGCACGACGACGACGACCGCGCGACCCGCGGCGGCGAGCTCACGCGCAAGGCGCATGACGTCTTCTTGGTGTCGCAAGTCGAGCGATGCGGTGGGCTCGTCGAGATAGACGACGGGGGTGCGCTGGGCGAGCACGCGCGCGAGCGACACGCGGGCCTGCTCGCCTCCGCTGAGCGTCGTGAAGCGCCGCCCGAGCAAGTGCGCAATGTCGGTTGCCTCGATCGCCTCGAGCACGGCGGCTTGATCATCGGCGAGTTCGGCGGTGCGGATCCACGGGCTGCGGCCCATCTGCACGATCTCGAGCACGCGGAACGGAAAGCTCACGACGTTGGCCTGCGACAGCACAGCGCGGCGCCGTGCGAGCTCGAGGGGGCGGTACGACCCGATCGGGCGACCTTCGAGCTCGACTGTTCCCGCTGCCGGGGTCAGATCGCCACTGAGCACCGACAGCAGGGTCGACTTGCCGGCGCCGTTGGGGCCGACGAGCGCAAGCACCTCGCCCGACCGCACCTCGAGGTCGATGCTGCTGAGAATTTCGCGGTCGTCGCGCCGCACACCGACACCGCGCGCCGTGACGATCGTCGACGCGGGCGCGGCGCTCATGCCCATCCTCCGCTGCGTCGGCGCTGCCGGTAGAGCAGCCAGAAGAAGAATGGTCCGCCGACGAGTGACGTCAGCATGCCGATCGGCAGCTCGGCACCCGGCACGAGCGTGCGCGTCATGAGGTCGGCGAGCACAAGCAGTGCACCACCGCCAACGGCGCTCGCAAGAATCAGGCCGCGATGCGCCGGGCCGATGATCATGCGAATGATGTGGGGCACGACGAGCCCCACGAAGGCGATGATGCCTGTGAACGCGACCGCCACGCCCGTGAGCAACGCGACGAGCACGATCGAGACCACGCGTAGACGCTCGACGTTCACGCCGAGGTGGCGTGCGTTGCGTTCGCCCAGCGACAGCAGGTCATACCGTCGAGCAAACAAGAACGCCAACAGCACTCCGACGACGGTCACGCTCGCGACGATCGCCACTTGCGACCACAGCGAGCCGGCGATCGAGCCGAGCTGCCAGAACACGATCTGCTCGCGGCTCGCAGTGTCGGCCACGAAGAGCACGAAGGCGATGCCCGCTTGCGCGATCGCGTTGACGGCGATGCCTGTGAGCAAGAGAGTGACCACCTCGGTGCGCCCACCCGCGCGCGACACGACATAAACCAGCAGGGTTGCCACGAGACCGCCCGCAAAGGCGAAGAGTGCGATTCCGGCTCCGCCGAGAACGGATGCGCCAAGCACAATCGCGGTCGCAGCTCCGAGAGCGGCTCCCGACGAGACACCCACGACACCCGGCTCGGCAAGCGGGTTGCCGAAGATCGCCTGCATGACGGCCCCGGCCACGGCGAGCGCGGCTCCGACGAAGAGGGCCATGACGATGCGCGGGAAGCGCACGACCCAGAGCGTGCTCTCGACGATGGGGTCGGTCGGCGCCCACGCCGTGTCGATGCCCATCGCACGCAACAGTGATCCCGCGACTTCGGTCGGCGTGATGGGCAACTGGCCGGTGATCGCCGACAGCACGACTCCCCCGACGAGCAGGCCGGTGAGCAGGAGGATGAGCGCGAGCGCTCGCGATCGTGGCGTCATCGAGTCAGCCTCACGGCACTCGCTCGAGCCACGCGGTTGTCGAGAACTTCGACTCGACGAGCGCCTGTGCCCTTGCGAGCTCGTCAGCGGTGAGCGCGGAGTCGGTGAGCCCATACTGCCCACGGAAGGTCGCAATCAGGCGCTCGATGACCTCGTCGCGCGGCAAGCCGGTTTGCGACTTGAGCGGGTCAACGCGCTTCGCGGCGCTCGCGATGCCCTTGTCGCTGAGCTTCTCGCGCCCGATGCGCAAGACCTCGGCCATGCGCGCGCCGTCCATGTCGTAGGCCATCGTGACGTGGTGCAGAACCGCGCCCGTGCCGAGACGCTTCTGCGCGGCACCGCCGATCTTGCCGAGCGGACTCGTGATGTCGTTCAAAGGCTGATATCTCGCATCGATGCCGAGCCCGCGCAGACCCTGAATCACCCAGTCGTCGAGAAATGCATAGGAGTCGGCGAAGCTCATGCCCTGGACGAGCTCAATGGGCGCATAGAGCGAATAGGTAATGGCCGAGGCGGGTTCGATGAACATGGCGCCGCCGCCGGAAATACGCCGCACCACTTCGAAGCCATACTTATCGGCGTTGTCGTGATCGACCTCGTTCTTGACGCTCTGGAACGACCCGATGACAACGGCGGGGCTGCTCCACTCCCAGATGCGCAGAGTCGCACCGCGGCGACCCTCACCGACCTCCTCAGCGAGTACCTGGTCAACCGCCATTTGCTGCAGGGGCGCGAGGGCGGGGCCGCGCAGCAGCTGCCAGTCGTAGTCGGCGAAGCTCGTCGCGCTCGCGAGCGCGCGCCGCACGGTCGTCGCGACCGCTTCGGGGCTGAACCCGAGCAGCACGGCGCCGGGCCTGGGCGTGGCCGAGTTCGCCGGCCTGAACTTGCCCGGGGCCGGATCCTACCAATTC
>CAYWZI010000089.1:0-1802 GCA_964462815.1 uncultured Microbacteriaceae bacterium | reverse complement strand
GAAGAGCATCCCGAATCGCGGTCGTCAGGGCGGCGGCATCGGTCTCGGCCGGCAGACCATTGACGGCTGACTCGATTGCTGCGATCGCGTCGTCGGGCTCAACGAAGAAGTCACCGGCGAGTCGGAAGCCGCTGATGCGTCCGTCGATCGCCTCGAGGTCGACGACAACGAGCTTGCGGCCCGGCACCTTGAATTCAGCGTGCATCGCCTCGCCCTGCATAAGGTCAACCTTAGTTGGCGGTGGCGACCGGCCGATCGGGGTCGGCCGCGTACTGCGACCACGAGCCGGGGTAGAGCCGTCCGGGGGCGAGGCCGACCTGTTCGAGGACGAGCAGGGTGTGGCACGCGGTGACTCCCGAGCCGCAGTAGCTGATCACGGGGCGGTCTGCAGCACCGAGCGCCGTCAGGCGGTCGCGCAGAGTGGCGATGTCGAGCAGCGTTCCGTCGGCGGCGACATTGTCGCGGCACGAGAGGTGGTGAGCACCCGGAATGTGGCCGGGGCGGGCATCCACCGGCTCGGTCTCGCCGCGATAGCGGTCGATCGTGCGCGCGTCGAGCACGATCGCTGTGCCGTCGGCGGCCGCGGCCTGGGTCTCGTCGATCGTCGCAAGGAGAGGGGCGGGCCACGGGCGTTCGGTGAAGGATGCTGCGCTCACGCCGCCCGCGGCGTCACCCGCCGCCGTCGCGACGATGCCGGTTTCGAGCGCCTCGCCCGCATGCGCTCGCTGCCACGCGGCCAGCCCTCCGTCGAGCACGGCGGCCTCGAGCCCGAGAGCTCGGAGCATCCAGACCAGCCGCGCGGCGATCACTCCCCCGGCGTCGTCGTACACCACGACGGTCGAGTCGTCGCTGATCCCAGCCTCGGCCATGCCGCGGGCAAAGATGCTCGGCTCGGGCAGCGGGTGTCGGCCCGCCGCGGGTGACGGCGGAGCCGCGAGCCACTGGTCGAGGTCGATGAACACGGCACCCGGCACATGCCGGGCGGCATGCGCCTCAGCGCCCGAGCGACCGTCGAGGTACCAGCGCGTGTCGACGATGACGATGCCCCGCTGGGCGAGCAGACGGTCGAGCTCGGCAACCGTGATGAAGGGGGCGAGTGCGGGGCTCATGGCGTCCAGCGTAGGGTGCGGGTGCACAGCGGGATACAAGGTGCGTGCAGCTTCAACGGATGCGGAAGATCACAAGCGTTCCTCATGAAATTCCGCATCCGTTGAAGCGTGAGGGGAGTGAGTGAGCGCGCCGCAGATCTGCGCGGCGGAGAGCCGCAGGTAACCGCGCGAGCCGCAGCTGCCGACTAGTCGGCCGCGAACAAGCGACTGTCGAGCCAGGCGATGAGGTCGTCGCGCACCTCTTGCTGGTTGGTCTCGTTGAAGACTTCGTGGCGGGCTCCGGGGTAGAAGATGAGCTCGACGTCACTCAGCTCACCCTTGCGCAAGTACGCGTCAGCGAGTTTCTTCGCGCTCTTCTCCCCGCCCAAGGGGTCGTCGTCTCCGACCATGATGAGCAACGGAACCGCCGGCTGCACGCGCTTGGGGGTGCCGAACAGGCGCAGGCCGTCGGCGACGCCGAAGAGCTGCAGCACTTTCGCGTCGGTCGTCAAGGGGTCGGCGACGAAGGCCGCGGCCACCGCGGGGTCGCGGCTGAGCCACTCGGCTCCGGTGGCGCCGAGGTGCTTGTGACGAGCGTTAAGGTCGCCGCCGTTCATGTCGCGCGGCGTGCGCAACGCCGTGCCCGTGAGCACGACCGCGTCATAGGGGTGCTCGCCGTGGTTGAGCAGGTTCTGCACCATGAGCGAGCCCCAC
>CAYWZI010000088.1:7351-9586 GCA_964462815.1 uncultured Microbacteriaceae bacterium | reverse complement strand
AGTTCGCGGCCGCCGCCACCCGGGGTCTTGCGCTGCTTCAAGAAGCCGAGGAGGGCCACGACGACAATGATGAGCCCGATGACCAGCTTGACAGCGACCTTGACGTGGTCGACCTCGAAGTCGAGCTGAGCTGCTCGCAGCTCAGCGACAGCGACGAGCGCGAGACCGGTGACCAGCTGGGTGATGGCTCCGCCGAGCACGACCGGGAAGGCGTACTGACCCTTCCAGCGCAACTGCATCAGGAACGGGCCGATGATCGCGGCGAGACCGATGAAGTGGGCCACCAGCAAGAACGAGCGCAGAGCATCCAGGAATTCCATGGAGTGTGATCCTCCTTGAGAGAAGCGGGGCGCGCGATTGCGCGTCGGTGCCAGGGTATCCCAGCGGGCGCGAGCGGACCCTAGTCGGCCCCGCGAATCACGAAGACATCGGTCGGGGGGTTTGGGTCGTCGCGCGGCGCAGCGATCTCGGGCTCGAGAACAACGTCGACCACCTCGGGCGCCTCGGCCCGAATTCCCGCGCGAACGGCGGCTGAAATGGCGACCACGTCACTCACTGGCGTGCTCGGGCCAAAACCGAGGCGGGCGATCACGATGGGTGCGCCGGTCACCGAGACGATGACGTCCACCGTGCCGACGCTCTGCACTCCAGGCGTCGCGATGAGCACCTCGCGGATCGTCGATGCGAGCATGACCGTCTCCTTCGCCGACAGGTCCTGATATCCCCTGCCGCTCACCAACCTACACTCGTGGCATGAGCGAACTTCTGCCGCGCATCGCGGTTCTCGGCACAGGCTCGATGGGGGGTGCGATTCTTGCGGGCTTGCGTCAGCCGGGAGTAAGCGTCGAAGGGCTCCGCGCGACGACTCGCAGTGATGCCTCGGCGGCTGCTCTGCGGTCGCAGGGAATCGACGCGCGGGGGCTCGAGCACGACGCCGATGCAAACCGGTGGGCGGTGACGGATGCCCGCCTCGTGATCGTCGCAGTGAAGCCCGCGCAGATCTCGAGCCTGCTGGCCGCGATCGCCCCGAGTCTGCACCCCGAGGCCCTCATCGTGAGTGTTGCCGCGGGCATCACGACCGAGGCCATGCAGTCGGTCGTGCCGAACCCGGTCGTGCGTGCGATGCCGAACACGCCCGCGCTCATTGGCCGGGGCGTCACGGGCATCAGCGGCGGTTCGCGCGCGACAGCCGCGCATCGTGCGTTGACTGCTGACCTGTTTCGCACCGTCGGCACGGTGGTCGAACTACCCGAGTCTCAGATCGACGCGCTGTCGACGATTAGCGGCTCTGGCCCTGCCTACATCTTTCTCGTCATCGAAGAGTTCACGCGTGCGGCGCAGGCGATGGGTTTCGATGACGATGTCGCGGCGTTGCTCGTGCAGCAGACGGTTCTTGGCGCAGCACTTCTGCTCGAGGCGACGGGAGACGACCCCGCAGAGCTTCGCCGTCGCGTCACGAGCCCGAAGGGAACGACGGAGCAAGCGATCGCCGTATTGCAGGAGGCCGACCTTGCCGAGCTCTTTACCCGCGCAGCCGAAGCCGCTTGGCAACGGGCAAGGCAACTGGCCGCCGAAGCATAGGCCACGCATAGAAAGCTCATAGATCGGGCGCGCACCGTGAGGACATCGACTCGCGAAGCCTCGCGGGTCACCGACCGCGAGGGAGCACCCCCATGACCGATCAGACCACCACCCCAGAACCCGCCGACGACGCAACCCCGCCCGCCGCAACCCCGCAGCCGGCCCGCTCTCGGGCACCCCGTGCGCTCGCCATCACGGGCATCGCTCTCGGCGGCGTACTCGGCCTCGGCCTCGTCTTCGCTGCCGGCGGTGGCGTCGGGCAACTGCTGCCCGACAACCGCGGCCCGATGACGATCGAGGGCCGCGGCCCCGGCGGCGGTGAGATTCAGGAGCGCATCGAGCAGCGCATGGAAGAGCGTCGAGACGACCGCATGGGAGACCGCGACGACCGCCGTGACGATCGTCGCGAGCTGTTCGAGCAGTGGCTCGAAGAGCAGGGCATCGACCCGAGCACGCTTCCTGTGCCGGGCGAGCCGACTGAGTAGCCCGCAATCAATTCTGCCTCGGCATCGGCCGATTCGGCCGCTCGACTCAGTTGTCGAGCGAGGCGAATCGGTCGATGTCGCTTTCGGTACCCGACACGATGATGAGGTCGTGGTTCGAGACCACAGTCTGCTCAGTCGCGTAGGTGAAGGGTTTGCCGGGGGTCTTCAC
>CAYWZI010000088.1:0-7341 GCA_964462815.1 uncultured Microbacteriaceae bacterium | reverse complement strand
GAGCGAGAGACCTCGAATCGGCTTCGGCGGGTACATCTTGACGAGGACGAAGTCGTCATCGAATTCGATGAAGTCGATCATGCGGCCCGACACCAAGTGGGCTACGCGTTCGCCCGCTTCTGCTTCGGGGTAGATGACGTGGTTGGCTCCGATGCGGGCGAGAATCTTGCCGTGCGATTGGCTAATCGCCTTCGACCAGATCTGCGGAACCTTGAGGTCAACAAGATTCGCGGTGATGAGCACGCTCGACTCGATCGATGAACCGGTTGCGACGACGGCGATGCTGAACTCGTCGGCGCCGATCTGGCGCAGAGCATCCAATGACCGGGCGTCCGCTTGCACCGTGTGCGTGACGCGGTCGGCCCACTTCTGCACGAGGTTCGGGTCTTCATCTACCGCCAACACTTCGCGGCCGAGGCGCTGCAGCTGACCGGCTGTGGCGGCGCCGAACCGCCCGAGCCCGATGACGAGCACGGGTGCGTCGTGGCGAATTCTCTCAACCAACGATGGGCCTCTCTTCTGGCCGCCGGAACAGTTGCCGGCGTTGACTCGCCGCGAGGGCCGCGGCGAGGGTCACTGTACCAACGCGCCCCGCCCACATGGTGGCTGCGAGCACGTACTTGGCCGAGTCGGGCAAGTCGTTCGAGGTCAAGCCAGCCGAGAGCCCGCAGGTGGCGAAGGCCGAGATGACATCGAAGAGCACGATGTCGAGCGGGGCTTTGGTGATGTGCAGGATGATCACCGACGACGTCGCCACGATCGTTGCTCCCCACAGCACGATGCTGACGGAGAGGCGCAGCACGTCGTTCGGGATCCGGCGCTCGAACGCCTCCATGTCATCGACACCGCGCGCTTCGGCGTAGGCAGCCAGGAAGAGCACCGCGAGAGTCGTGACCTTGATGCCACCTGCCGTCGATGCCGAGCCGCCCCCGACGAACATGAGCATGTCGAGCACGAGCAGAGTTGAACCGTTCATGGCGCCGATGTCGATCGTGCTCAAGCCTCCCGAGCGGGTCATGATCGAGGTAAACATGGCCGTCATCGGTCGTACCGCGCCGTCTTGTCCGCCCAATGTTGACGAGTTGTTCCATTCGAGCAGCAAAATCAGGATGGCGCCGACGATGATCAAGATGAGCGTGACGACGAGTGTCAGTCGCGCGTGAACGCTCAGTCGCGTGCGGAAACGCGCCCACCGAGCGAGCGCGAAGATCACGGGGAAGCCGACGGCACCGAGTACCACCGCGATTGACAGCACCGAGAGCATCCACACATCGGAGGCGAACTGCTCCATGCCATCAGCGAACGGCACGAATCCGGTGTTGGTGAAGGCCGAGAGAGAGATGTAGAAGCCCTGCCAGATCGCGGTCCAGAGATCGAAGCCTGCGAGGAGCAGTCGAGGAACAACGAGCGCCGTGATCACGAGCTCGATGATGAGCGCGCTCAACGCGACTGTCGAGAGCAGCGAGCCGATCTCGCCCAGTCGCACGGCTTGAGACTCAGACACCGGCCCAGCGTGAACCCTCGACGGGTTCGTGTCGCTCGCGGCGATGAGTTTCGCGCGCAGGCCGATGCGCCGAGCAACAATGAGGCCCAAAATGCTCGCCATCGTCAGCACGCCGATGCCGCCGATCTGCATTGCGAGAATAATGACCACATTGCCGAAGGGCGACCAGTGCGTTGCCATGTCGACCGTCACGAGGCCCGTGACACAGATCGCCGAGACGGCGGTGAACACCGCATCGGCGAGCGGAGTGCCGCCGGTGTCGGCCCCCGCCTTCGCGATCGGCAGCGTGAGCAAGAGGGTTGTGATGAGAATGAGGCCCGTGAAGACCACGATGGCGAAGCGAGCCGGCGACGCTGTCGATGCCTCACTCAGGCCTTGCCACGCCCGCGCGAACGGGTTCTTCGGCTCGTCGCGATGATTACCGCGAATGCGGTTGCTCGTGGCCATCAACGCTCCTCACCGGCCCGCAGACCGCGTGTCATGGTACTCCCGGCCCGGGCTGACTAGCCTGGAGTCATGGCCGACATCTTCGACGTGATCGCCGACGCTACGCGTCGTGAACTGCTACAGCACTTGCTTGACGCCTCGCTCAGAGACGATACCGGTGCGGGAGAACTCAGTGTGGGCGAACTCGTCGAACGCATGGACGCGACGCAGCCCACCGTGTCCAAGCACCTCAAGGTGTTGCGCGACCACGGCCTCGTGACCGTGCGTGAAGATGGCCAGCACCGTTACTACGCCGTCGATGCCGGCCCACTCGAAGAAGTCGAAGACTGGGTGATCTCGTTCTTGAGCGCAGGCTTCGACCCCAACGACGACTCGGTGTCTCCGGTGTTCGCCGCGTGGGCGGGCGCTGACGTCGCAAATGCCGGCAGCACGGTGGGGCGCGCCGCGGCCGACGCTTCACACCGCGCGCAGACCGTGATCCAGGGGGCCCAAGAGAAACTTCACGACGTCAGTGAAGCGGTCACGAAACGTCTGCCCTGGAAGCGCGACGAGCAATGACCCCCATTCGCGCGTCTTTACTTCAGTCACACCAGCCTCTACCCTGAACGGCAGGCACTCGCGCCACACCCGTGCGCTTCCAACCCTGATGCCTGAAAGCCGAGTTGATCATGACGCGTGACCTCTCCGATGTGCGGTTTCTGACCGTCGCCGAGGTGGCTGACATGATGCGGGTATCGACCATGACGGTCTACCGCATGGTGCATGCAGGCGATCTGCCCGCGATTCGGTTCGGACGCAGCTTTCGTATTCCCGAGTCGGCGGTCGCAACGGCCATCGAAACGCCGATCGCTGACGTCGGCTAGACTCACCCGGTACTAGACGCGGTCCTGAACGGGCCGTTGCTCCCGTTCAGTCGACGATCAGAGGTTTTCTATGGGTTCTGTCATCAAGAAGCGCCGCAAGCGGATGGCCAAGAAGAAGCACCGCAAGCTTCTGCGCAAGACGCGTCACCAGCGTCGCAACAAGAAGTAGGGCATTCGCCCGGCTCAGCGCTCGACCTCAGGGTCGGGCGCTGTGTCGTTTCCGGCTCAGGATGCTCACGGCCGGTCGCGCATGATGGGCCACCCGCGCGCCGTCGCGTAGCGAGCGAGCGCTGCATCGGGGTTCACGACCTGCTGGTGCCCGACGAGCTCGAGCAGGGGGATATCGTTGCGCGAATCGCTGTACGCCCAGCAGTCGGCAAGCTGCACGTCTTTCTCAGTCGCGAGGCGACCCGCGGCATCGGCCTTGTGGCTGCCGTGCATGACCGAGCCGAGAAGTGCGCCCGTGAAGACGCCATCGACACTGGCGATGCGGGTTCCGATCGCTCCCGTGAGTCCGAGCCGTTCGGCGATGACGCGCGCGCACGCTTCGGGGGTGGCGGTGATGAGCCACACTTCGTCGCCGCGCTCGAGGTGGTCGAGTGCACGGGCGACGACCGTGCGGTGCAACAGCGCATGCAGGTACTTGTCGTAGGTCTCGACAGCGATCTCTTCGAGCTCGACGACCGAGTGCCCGGCAATGAGTTCAAGGGCGCGATCGCGCACGGCTAGCTGGTGCTGATGGTTTTCGCCGACCGAGGTGAAGCGAGCCTGCTGCCAGGCGAACCGACTGAGGTCGCGCCAGCCGAGGTGGCCGCGCTGCCAGGCCACGCGGCCCAAGTGGTAGACGCTCGCCCCGCGCATGAGGGTGTTGTCGACGTCGAAGAAAGCGATCGCGCGCCGCGCGTCACTCGCGTTCTCGGCAGCGCCGGCGTCATTGTCGGGGGCAGACATCCCCCCCAGCATAGGCAGGTGTCTAGGGTTGAGGGGTGCCCGACGTGATTGTCACTCTGCTGAGCAAGCCCGGTTGTCACTTGTGCGATGACGCGCGCCCGATCGTGCACGACGTTGTTGCGCAGTTCGACGCGGTCACGCTCGTTGAGCGGTCGATTCTCGACGATGCTGACCTGCATGCGCAGTACTGGGATCAGATTCCTGTCGTGCTCATCGACGATCGTGTCCACACCATCTATCGCGTCGATGCTGAACGGTTGCGAGCGGCGCTCGCCGAGAGGAGCCGATGATGTGCGGTCGCTACGCCAACACCAAGAGCGGCGACGAGCTCGGCGCCTACTTCGAGGCCGATGAGGTCGACGACGTGGCGATGCCGCCCAGCTGGAACATCGCGCCGACGCAGCAGGTGCCGATCGTGGTCGACCGAGTGCCGAAAGACGACCCCGACGGGATGCCCTCCCGGTTGGTGACCGCCGCCCGCTGGTCGCTCGTGCCGAGGTGGGCGACCGAGCTCACCTCGAAGTACCCCACCTTCAACGCCCGCAGCGAGACAGTGACCGAGAAGAACACCTTCAAGAACGCCGTCGTGCGTTCGCGGGCGATCCTGCCCGCTGACGGCTACTACGAGTGGCACACGGTCGGAACGACCAAGACGCCGCACTACATCACCGACCCGGTCGCGGGCGAGCTGGCATTCGCGGGGCTGTACTCGTGGTGGCGTGCTCCCGTCAGCGAGGGGGTCGAGCCCGGGCCGTGGGTGCTGACGGCGACGATGCTGACGCGCGCGGCGCACGGGCCTGCGGCGAGCATCCACGACCGCGCTCCGGTCATGCTGCCGCGCGAGGTCTGGGATGAATGGCTCGACCCGACCGTCGAGGGCGATCAGTCGCTCGTCGACATGATCGTCGCCGAGAGCGAGACGGTTCTAGAGCGCCTTGAGTTTCACGCTGTCGCGCCATTGCGCGGCGATGGCCCGCACCTGATTGAGCCCGTCTAGCACGACCCCCACAGGCCGAGACGGGAATCCCGCGCCGCACGCTCTGCAGCCCGCAACTGGTCCCACAGGCGGTCATTGGGCTCGAAGAGCACCGCACGAGCGAAGCCCTGTTCGACGAGCGTGAGGTTGATCGACGAGCCGTCGGCGGCGAAGAGATAGAGCAGTTCGCGATCGAATTGATCACGCTGGTCGCGGTCGTAGGTGAAGCCGAGGAGGCTGCCGGGCGGGGCGAGCGCGGCGAGCGCAGCAGCCGCCTCGGGGCCGAAGCACTCGACCTCGGGATTGATCTCGGGGGTGTCGATGCCGATCAGGCGCACGCGCAGCTCGGTGCCGTCGGCCTCCAGCCGGAGGGTGTCGCCGTCGGTGATCGAGACGACCCTGCCGGTGCCGTCGGTCTGAGCGAGCGCCGGCGGAACCTCGTCGCTCGAACCGCCCTGCAGACAGCCATCGATGCTTCCCAGCAGCCCGACGATGAGCACTGTCGCGGTCAGGCGGCGTGACGGCGAAAGCATGCTGTGAGGCTACCGGGCGACCCCTGACACCACGCTCGGTCGGGCCTAAACTGACGCAGCAGCGAAGGAGCGGTCATGGCGACAAAGCAGTCTGACGGAATCGACCCCCGGTTCGACCCGGCCTATCAGCGCGGGGGCGCTGGCTCGATCGACGTGACCCCGATCTCACCACCGCCTCGGCTGACGGCACCCGAGGTCGATGACGGTGCGGCGTTGCCGAGTGCGTCGACGGCCCGTGGCTCGTCGGCTCGCCGAACCCCCGTCGACGGCGCCGCACTCGAGACCGACGAGAAGCACTTCGAACTCATCGTGGCAGGCAACCCCTGGCTGCGCGCGCTCTGGCTCGTCGGCGGCCTGGCGGCCGTGGCGGGGTTCGCCCTTACCTTCTACGCCGAGTTTGCCTTCAGCGTGCCGCCGGCGTCGGGCATTTATGACCCCAGCGCCTACATCGTTCCGCGGTTGGCCGAAGCGCTCGCTCTTCCGCTCGTCATCGCGGGTGTCGTCGCTCTCGTGGCTGCGACAATCCTTCGTCTCGTCGCCTGGCGCCCGAGTGGGGCGCGCGCAATATCGGGCGAGTAGCGCGCGGTTCAGCGCTGGCAGCTCGGGCAGTACCAGGTGATGCGCTCGGTGAGTGGGTCGTCACCGAGCAGGCCGCGTCGGATGCGGGTGCCGCATCGGCGACACGGTTGCCCGTCGCGGTGAGCGACCCACAGGCGCTCGCCGCGGCGCGTGTTGCCCGTCGTGGTGCGTTCATCGCGGTCTTTATTCGCCCGGATCAGCCGCACGCCAAGATCGAGCGCAGCGGCAACATCAACCGAGCCGACGGGTGTCTCGGGCAACACGCCGCGAAGAAAGAGCAGTTCGTTGCGGTAGTCGTTGCCGAAACCCGCGACGTTTCGCTGGTCGAGCAGCGCGAGGCCAATGGGCCTCGCGGGGCTTGACGTGAGCCGCCGCACTGCTTCGTCACGATCGAAGTCGGGCCCCAGAGGGTCAGGGCCGAGGTAGCCGACGACCTCGTTCTCAGCGTCGCGCGCGATGAGCTCGAGCTCGCCCAGCTCGAAGCCGACGGCTTGCCAGGGTGCGCCCTCCGTCGCCGTCGTCTCGAGCACCATGCGTGCCTGGAACCCGGGGCGGCGCCAGCGCTCGCCCCGTCGCATGACGTGCCACACGCCTTCCATCTTGAGGTGGGAGTGCACGGTGATCTCGCCGATGCGCATGAGCAGGTGCTTGCCGTGGGCGACTACTTCGTCAACACGTTCACCGCTGAGATCGGCGGTCGCGAAGCGTGGCACTCGCACGTCGCTGCGCAACACTGTTTGCCCCGCGAGCGCAGAGTGCAGGCGTGCAGCCGCGCGGTGAACGGTGTCTCCTTCGGGCATCGTCTTCGCTCAGATCCTGATGCGCAGGCCCTGCGGTGTCGCCACAAAGCCAGCGGCCTGCAACGCCTCGGCGAACGGTGTGCCGAAGACGCTGGCACCGTTGACGCGTTCGATGCGCAGCGACCGCAGCCGACCGCGCACGACAGCGGCAAGCTCGACGGCGGCAACCTCGAGCACCGCGGGCTCGTCGGTGAACGTCAGCACACTCTTGCCACCGCGTTCGAGGTAGACGGCGAGGTGCCCATCGACGAGGGCGACGAGCGCGCCGGCCTTTCGACCGGGCCGGTGCGCGGCTGTGCCCGACGCGGCATCGGGCTGACTCGCCGGCCACGCGAGGGCAGCGCCGTAAGGGTTGGCGGGGTCGGTCGCGGCGAGCACGAGGGCGGCGAGGGCCGGCGCAGCATCCGCATCCCGAGAGAACGTGCGCACACGATCAACCGTGGCGGGCGTCGCGAACTGCGCCGCCCCCAGGCCTTCGACGACGTAGCCGCGCCGCACCGAGCCCGCTTCTTCCATGCGCGCGAGCACCGAGTAGGCGAGCGCGAAACCACCGCGCAGCCCCTCGGCCTGCACGGCGCCGCGTGTGACGACACCGTGTCGATCGAGCATGCGGTCGACCGCGAACGCGGTGCGCCTCGTCGTTTCGGCGACGCGCGCGGGCAGCAGCGACCAACGGCCCGCCGCAGTG
>CAYWZI010000087.1:0-9804 GCA_964462815.1 uncultured Microbacteriaceae bacterium | reverse complement strand
TCGGGCGCGCCTGGTACGAGAACGGCAAGACGCTCACCAAGACGAACACCTTCACTGACTTCATCGCCGTCGCGCAGCACCTCGTCGACTCGGGGGTCACGGCGCCCGATCGGCTCGTCGCCGAGGGCGGCAGCGCGGGCGGGCTGCTCATGGGGGCTGTCACCAACCTGGCTCCGCAGCTGTTTGCGGGCATTCTCGCCGACGTGCCGTTCGTCGACCCGCTGACATCGATTCTCATGCCGGAGCTTCCGCTCACGGTGATCGAGTGGGACGAGTGGGGCAACCCCCTCGACGACGAGGCGGTCTACGCCTACATGAAGGCCTACTCGCCGTATGAGAACGTGGTCGAGCAGCCCTACCCGCGCATCCTCGCGGTCACGAGCCTCAACGACACACGCGTGCTCTATGTCGAGCCCGCGAAGTGGGTGGCCCGGCTGCGCGACGTCGGCGCCGACGCGATTCTGCGCTGCGAAATGGAGGCCGGGCACGGAGGCGTCAGCGGTCGGTACTCGGCCTGGAAACAACGCGCGATCGAACTCGCGTGGCTACTCGACGTGCTTGGGCTCGACGCGACTGACGGCGTCGCGGAGGCCGAGTGACGTTATCGGACTCCTGAATCACACGACGTGTGCAAGCCTCACTCGGGGCGAGGGATGCTCGCGATAAACATGCGTGCGCATCGACGAATCTTGCTACCGTCAGTCAGGTGAGTTCCCCCTCTCCCCTCGGCGAAAAAGCCGCCATTGCCCGACTGTCCACGATTCGGCACATCGCCGGAATCATCAGCATCGTCGCTGGTGTGCTGATCTTCGCTGCGCTCGTTACCCAAATCACCGACCAGATCTCAGTCGGACGATTCGAGCCCACCGAATACTTCGCCTTCTTCACGATTCAGACCGCGATGATCAACATCGTCGTTCTTCTCGCGGGCGGCGTCATGGCGCTGCACCTCGAACGTGACACGCGGCTGTACACGGCCATCCGGGCGAGCATCTTCTCGTACGCGATCGTCACGGGCGTGGTCTACAACCTGCTGCTGCGCGACGTGCCGAACGATGACGGCTATGTCGGGCCGGTGTGGCCGAACGAGTCGCTGCACGTGTGGATTCCGATCTACATCGCGCTCGACTGGCTGCTGACGCCGGGCCGTGTGCGCATCGCGTGGTCGACCCTTTGGCTCGCCGTGAGCTACCCGCTCATCTGGGTGGGCGTCACGATGGTTCGCGGCGCCCTCACGGGCTGGTACCCCTACCCGTTCCTCGAGCCCGACGGGCCGAACGGCATCGTCGGCGTTGTCGCCTACGTCGTCGGAATCGCGGCGTTCATTGTGGTGCTCGCCGCCCTTGCCGTCGTGATCAACCGCGTGCACACGCGTGGCGTCCGCGGCGTCGGGCACGGCAGGCGGAACACGGGCGAGATCCCCGTCGTGCGCTCCGACTTCCGCTAAACGGTCACGGCTGAGGGGTGCCCCGGGCACATTGTCAGCGGTGTGCGGTGCACTAGAGGCATGAACGACACCGCCCCTGGGCCGGGAGTGGCGACGTGTCCGCGATGCGGAACCGATGGGGCACTGCCCCTCCACTACGGCTACCCCCAGCCCGACCAGATTCGCGCCGCCCTGCGCGGCGAGATCGCGCTGGGCGGGGTCGTTTATGACCCCGACCCGCCGAGCTTCGAGTGTCGCAGCGACGACTGCGGGTATACCTTCAGCGCATGAACGCTCAACCGCACCTCGTGCTCGTCGTGCACTCCGGCGCCGATGCAACGCCGCGCCTGGTCGAGGCGTTGCCCGAGCATCCACAACTCTCAATCTTCGACCTCGCAGCGTCACGCGGTGATGGCATCTTCGAGACCTACAGTGTTGCGCGCGGCACTCCGCACGCCGTCGAGGCGCACCTGACCCGATTCGAGCGCTCAGCGCGCATGCTCGATCTGCCACTGCCCGACCGTGACGTGTGGCGCGAAGGTGTACTCGCTATCGCCGAACGACTCGCCGACCACGACGAAGCGTGGGTTCGCACCGTGCTCTCGCGCGGCATTGAAGGCCACACGATGCCGACCGGCTGGGTCTATGGCGCGCCGTCGCCCGACTTCCGCAGTGAGCGCACCGTCGGGTTGCGCGTCGCACTGCTCGACCGCGGGTACCGAAGCGATGTCGCGAGCACGAGCCCGTGGCTGCTGACGGGCGCGAAGACGCTCTCGTATGCCGTCAACCGGGCTGCCGTGCGGGAAGCTCACCGGCGGGGCGCCGACGACGTCGTGTTCGTTTCGAGCGACGGCTTCTTGCTCGAAGGGCCGACGTCGACCCTCGTCGTGCGGCACGGAGACCGGCTGTCGACCCCTCCCGCCGACTTCGGCATCTTGCTCGGCACGACGCAGTCTGATCTGTTCGCTGCTGCTGGCGACTGGGGGCTGAGCGCCCACGTCGAACCGCTGAAGGCCGAGCAGTTGCGCAACGCCGACGCCGCGTGGCTCGTATCGAGTGTGCGCCATGCGGCGCCGATCCGCGCTGTCGACGACGTCGACCTCGCGGTTGACTCTGCGTTGACGGCGACCATGAACGGCTTTCTCAACGCCCGGCGCACCTGACGGCGCCAGCGCGGCCCGTGTGTAGGGTCGAAGCATGCACAGCACGATGGAGTGCCTCACCGACTGGATGTCGCGCCAGCGGTGGTACGCGGGCAAGGGGCGCGTTCCCGACCTTCGGGAAGTCTCGCGCGAGGAATGGCCCTGCGCTGATTCCGACGCCCGCATCGTGGTTCTGCTCGTGCGCGACACGGCGAACAATCCGCCCTCGCTCTATCACGTGCCGATCGTGCTGCGCTCGACCATCCCGCGGGGCTCCGGCCCGACTTTCATCGGTCGCGACGAGAACGACGACTACCTCTTTGACGCCGCGCATGATGCGGCCTACACACACGCATTGCTCGCACGCTTGGGCGTGGACCGCGTCAACCAGTCGTCCCGCGTGCACACGGGCGAACAGTCGAACACCTCGATCATCTTCGATGTCGGCGACGAAACGCCGATTGTCGTCAAGCTGTTTCGCCTCGTCCACGCGGGCGACAACCCCGACGTCGTGCTGCAGACGGCTCTCACGACCGCGAACAACACCTCCGTGCCGCCCATGCTTGGCGCGCTGTCGTCGACCTGGGTTGATCCGCACGGCTCTGACACCCACACCGACGAATCTGCGACAGGACACATCGCCTTCGCGCAAGAGTTCGTTCTCGGAGTGCGTGACGGATGGCCGCTCGCGCTCGAGGCAGCCGCAGCAGGCACGCCATTCGATGATGAGGCCGAGCGTCTTGGGCGTGTGACCGCCCAGGTGCACACCGCTCTCGCAGAGTGCCTGCCGTCGCGCGACGCATCTCTCGGCGACATCGTTGGGTTTGTCGCGGGATGGCACCAGCGTTTGGCGATCGCCACGTCGGATGTTCCCGCGCTCCGTGAGCTGCGGCCGGCGATTGAAGCGGTCTACGACGCGGCTCGCGAATCACCGTGGCCGGCACTGCAGCGCATTCACGGCGACTTCCACTTGGGTCAGGTATTGCGGCGGCCGACGGGCGAGTGGTTGATCGTCGACTTCGAGGGCGAACCCTTGCGGCCGCTGTCAGAGCGCACGCGCGTCGACTCTCCCCTGCGCGACGTCGCGGGCATGCTGCGGTCGTTCGACTACGTGCTTGGTTCGCTGCGCAACACGTCCGGCCTGCCGAGCACCGACGACGAGACGTCGCGGAACGATTCATTGCGCATCGATTCGTTGCGCGTCGAGTGGGCGCGCTCGGCCCGCGCAGCGTTCATTGACGGCTACGTCTCTTCGAGCGGCATCGACCTGCGATCGCACCGCGCCCTGCTCGACGCATTCGAACTCGACAAGGCCGTGTATGAGGCCATGTACGAGGCCCGCAACCGCCCCTCCTGGTTGCCGATTCCGCTCGCGGCGGTCACCTACCTCGTCTCGCCCGAGCGCGCCTCCAAGCGCTAGAGAGCGGCTAGGCCGCGGCGCGCTGCTCCAGTGCGTCGGTGAGCACGGCGATGAGCGCCTGAACCTGAACGGTGCCTTCGGCCGCCACCTCTTCGTCCGACCCGTCGAGCGCACGAGCCGCGAGGCCCGCCTTCGAGTCGATGAGATCGGCGATGCGGGCGTCGATCGTCTGCGCGGCCAGAATGCGCCACGCCGTGACCGGCAGCTCTTGACCGATGCGGTGCACGCGGTCGATCGCCTGAGTTTGCTCGGCCGAGGTCCACGACAGTTCGGCGAGCACCACGTTCGACGCTGCCTGCAGGTTCACGCCCACGCCAGCGGCCGACAGCGAGCAGACAATGACGCTGATCGATGGGTCGTTCGTGAAGCCGTCGATCGCCTCCTGCCGCGCCTTCGGCGACTGATCGCCACGGATGCTCACCGAACGCATCCCGACACTCGCAAAGTGCGACTCCGCAGCATCCATCACGTCAATGTGCTTCGCGAAGAAGACGACCTTGCCCACGTTGCGCGCGAGCTGGGCGGTGTAGTCCGCGGCCAGCACAGCCTTCGCTGTGCCGATCTTGCGCACCATCGTGAAGACGTTGTCCCCGTTCGTGGCTTGCTTCGACTCTTCGAGCTCGGCCGACGCGACGAGCCGCACGAGCTCGCGGTCGATGCCAACCGGCGGCACCTCACGCGCTGCGACCACGCGGCGGTACCGCTCGACGAGGCGAGTAATGAGCGCCTCTTCCGAGGCCCGAATCGAGCGCGCGATATCGTCGTCAAGCTCGACGGGAATGTCGGCAATGCGGCGAGCCGGAATGTCGGCAGCGACATCGACCTTCTTGCGGCGCACGATACCCATCTCGATAACGCACTGACGCGCGGCGGCAAAGAAGCCGGGGTCTGCAGGCGTGAGCCCGGTGTCTTCGAGAGACGACATCAAGCGGCCCAGGGGCTTCTTGTCGTCGATCCAGCCGAGGAACTTCCAGATCATTCTGAAGTCTTCGATCTGGTTGATGAGGGGCGTGCCCGTGAGCGCCATCATGAGTGCCTTCGGGTGCAGAACGCGCACATTCTGAGCGAGTGCCTGCACATGACGCGTGCGCTGAGAGGTCGCGTTCTTGATGAAGTGCGCCTCGTCGACGACCATGCCCTTGAAGCCGAAGCGGCCGAGCCAGCCGACGTGGCGATCGAGAATCTCGTAGTTCACGATCACGACATCGCTAAACGCGTCAAGGTCGTCGCCGTCGCCGTGCACGACCGTCGCCGACCGTTGCGGAATCCAGCGCTGCACCTCGCGAGCCCAGTTCGTCTTGACCACGTTGGGCACGACCACGAGAAGCGGGAAGGCGTTGGCGACGTTTGCAGCCATAAGCGCTTGAGCCGTCTTGCCGAGGCCCGGCTCGTCGGCGAGCAAGAACGTGCGGTGGCCACGACGCACCGACTCAATCAATCGCGATTGGTGAAGCATGAGGTCCATGCCGCCGGGGGTCACGAGCGAACCCGGCTCGGGCAAGGGCATCGAGGCCGATTGACCGCCAGCGCCGTACTCGAATGAACGGAAGAGCGGTTCGATGAGCTCCCAGTTCGCGAGTCGGCCGGCCGTCGAGACGGGCTTCGGGTTGAGGGCCGACAGGTCGGGGGCCAAGAACGGGTTGGCGAGTTGCGCCTGCTTGACCGACTTCGGGACAACTTGCTTCGCGACCTCGGGGGCAACGGTTGCGGGTTCAGAAACGATGAGCAGGTCATCCGGCTCAAGCTCAGCGCCCGACGCGAGGAGCATGTCGCGTCGCAACGCCTTGGCGGCGTCGGAGACCTTGGCGTCGGGGGCGAGCAGAGCGATGAGTGACGTATCGCGTGCGGCCGTCTTCGCCATGATGCCGGCGAGTCCGTCGAGGCGCTTGAGCACTTCGGCCCGCTCGCTCTCGGGAACCTCTCGGTCGTCTTTCACCCGGGCACGCTCTTCGCGCACGAGGAGCGCGGCGACCTGAAACTTGGTGCGGTTCGAGGGGCTCACCTTGGCACCGCGTTCGGCGGCGTTCTCAACCTCGCGCACGGCGCGGGCAAGAATGGGGATGATTCCCTGCTCGTCAAGTGGTCGACGACGGCGCGTCGACGATTGCTTCGACGTCGATCCTTTTCGCTGACGCTGGCCTGCCTGGGCCATGCCCCTCCTCGAGACGTGCGGAGCGCGGATGCTCCGAAACAACAGCAGCCCTGCCTGATCTGCAGAACTGACTCGGGATCACGCGAATGGCGCTTACCCGACGACTACACGTGCCGCGCCTGCATCGCCCTGACCCAGTCGAGGAACGACCGGTGGGCGGAAGCGCTTGAAGGTGAGTCTACACTCCGCCGCCGCCACCGCCGCCACCGCCGCCGCCAGACGACCCTCCGCCCGACGAACCGCCCGACGAGCTCGAGCCCGAGTAGCTCGACGACAGCGTCGACGCCACCGACCCGACCCCGGCAGAGAAGGTGGCGACCGAGAAGGCGTTGGAGCTGCTAAACCATCCAGGGCTCTGACCCTCGGGGTAGAACTCGCCGAGTTCTTTCGCCCACTCGCGTTCGTGCTTGAGCATGACGGCCCACGGCAACAGGCGCTCGACGAGCTTCAGTCGTTCGTCGCGACTCGTCGGGTCGATCGGCTCGCGCAGTGCGCCCTGCGGAGACTGCAGCACGCGCAACCGGTCTGCTTCTGCGAGGCGAATGTAGAGGTCGAGGCCTTTGATGTGATCGACGAGCTCGGCGCCCTTCTCGGTCAGTGGCTGACGGTACAGGCACGCAGCCACGACGAAGAAGCACAAGAACGTGAGGGGCACCACGAGAAACACGGCGTCGCCATTGCCGCGCCCCTCGTCGGTCAAGTTGACGACCGAGACGAAAGCACCGACCGTGGCGAGCACCTCGGCGAGCGTCGCGAACCCTGAGTGTCGTCCTGGAATCGTTCGACGCCATCCTCGGCCCACCATGGAGTTCGTGATTCGAGTGAGTTGCGCTTGGATCTTCACGCTGAGCGTGGTGTTTTGCGCCTTCAGTGTGTGTTCATCGCCGCCGACAAGACCCGGGAAGAAGTAGGTCAGCAGCCGGCTTTCTTCACCGTCGACGCCCAACGCCGTCTCCAGCCGCAAGCGCCACGTCGAGCGCAACGAGAACCACCCGCCCGGCACCTCGATGATGGTGAGAACGCGTCGCACGGCGAAGTCGACCAGTTGGCTGGCGACCGCGCGCGACTTGCGACGCGTGAGAATCGCCGCTTCGAGCAGACTCATGCCCTCGGGCGGAAGATACTCAGCGACGATGACGGGCCGGCCGCGAGCATCCCGATGGATCGTCAGGCGCATCACGATGGCGGTGACCATCGTTCCGACTGCCAGGAGGGCACTGACGATCAGCAGCCAACCCCAGCCCGACGCGATCAGAGAGTCGTCGAAGAGCTCGAAGGTGCCGTCGGCGAATCCGAGGGCGATCGACACATTTTGATAGGGCAGTAACGGAACCGGCTCAGTCGTGATCGTGTCACCCTCGGCGGCAATCGGGCACGTATCGGTCGAGCCGGAGTAGCCCTGATAGCAGAACACCCGACCCGGCAGCAGAGCATCGGTGAGCCCGTCGGCGAGCTGAACGGTGGCCGATACCGCGCCGAACGGCTGCGCCCAGTCGGTGCCGTTGACGTTCCAGAAGAACTCTTGCGCGTTCGTGCTCGTGAAGAAGTCGACGACATCGCGTTGGGTGTAGGTGATGACGTAGGTCTGCACGCCACGCGTGAAGCTGCCTTCGGGCACAGCCGAAACGATGTCGACCCGCCCCGAGTCAGAACTGACCTCGAACGGTCGCGGCTGCCCGTTCTCATCGGTGACCGAAATGACCTGCAGGCTCGTCGAGTGCCCCTGGTAGGTCGCGGGCAACGAACGGCGGATGCCACGGTTCTGATCGAAGTCGGGAAACCTCGCGACGAGCGTCTCGGTCGTGGTGAGGGTGGCGTGGCCACTCGCGTCTCGACCCAGCACATAGTCGGCGTGAAACGAGTCGAACGTGAAAGCGTTCACGTCACGGCTCAGCCCCCCGCCCGTGACGGCTGCCGCAGCCGAATCGGGGGCTGGGCCACTCGCGAGCGTCGTCGGCAACAGTCGCGGCACAAGAACGATGGCGGCAACGATCGCGAGCACGATCATGATTGCCCCGGCGATCAATGAAATAGGCAAACGACGCATGCTGGCACGCTATCGGCTTCTGCCTCGTCGCCATAGGCTCGATGCGTGATGGATGCTGCCGCCGACGCCCGCGCGATCGATCGGTTGCGCGCGCTCGTGCGCATCCCGACGATGTCGCGCCCGACGAGTGGCCCCGGCCCCCGCGCAGATCGGGACACGTTCGAACAGTTCATCGCCGAACTGCCCGTGCTGTACCCGCGCGTGCACGAGTCGCTGACGCGCGAGCGCCACGGCACCGACCCCGAGGGTGGCGATGCGTATTCGTTGCTCTACCGCTGGCCGGGCAGTGACCCGGCGGGCGCGAGCACACCGACGGTGCTCATGGCGCACTACGACGTCGTGCCGGCGAGCGAAGACGGATGGCAGCACCCGCCGTTCTCGGCTGAGGTGATCGAGTTCGACGGCGACCAGGTCGTGTGGGGTCGCGGCGCGATCGACAACAAGGGTTCGCTGGTCGCTCTGCTCGAAGCGGTCGACCGATTGCTCGAGTCGGGCTTCACGCCGCGGCACGACGTGCTGTTGGTCTTTGGGCACGACGAAGAGGTAGCCGGCACGGGTGCGCAGGCGATTGTCGCGGCGTTGCGGGAGCGGAGCATCCGCCCCTCCCTCGTCGTTGACGAGGGCGGTGCGATCGTTCGCGATGTGTTTCCTGGGCTCGATGAACCCGCGGCACTCATCGGTGTGACCGAGAAGGGCATCACGACCCTGACCCTGCGGGTCGACCAAAAGGGCGGCCACGCCTCGAGCCCGCCGCCGTTTGCCGCGACCGAGCGGTTAGCGCGGGCGATTCTGCGACTCAACGCGTCGCCTGCCCGGGCGAGACTCGACCCGACGATGCGCACGATGATCCGAACACTGGGGGCGCGGGCGACGCAGCCACTGCGCTTCGTGTTTCGCCACGTTGACGCGTTCGCTCCCCTGTTGTTGCGGGTGCTGCGGCGCCGCGGTGCCGAAACCACGGCCCTGCTGCGCACGACGCGCGCGGTCACCGAGTTGCGGGCCGGGCACGCCGCGAACGCTTTGCCCGAGCACGCCGAGGCCACCGTCAACATTCGCATCGCGCCGTGGTCGAGTGTGGCCGAGTCGGTCGACGACGTGCGCCGAGCCATCAACGATGACGACGTGCACATCGAGGTGCTGTTGCCGAGCGAGCCGTCGCCGGTCTCCCCCGCCTCGGGCCCCGCATGGGACGACCTTGTTGCCGCGATCGATGAGCGAGTGCCCGGCTTGCTCGTGAGCCCCTACGTCATGATGCAGGCGAGCGACTCGCGATTCTTCACCGCGGTTAGCGACCATGTCTATCGCTTCGCACCGTTTCGGCTGAGCGCTGCCGAACGTTCGTGCCTTCACGCGAAAGACGAGCGCATTCGCGTCTCGTCGTTTCTTGAGGGGATCACGATCTACGAGGCGCTGCTCCGGCGTCGGTAAGGTCTCACCCTTCGCGCGCGCTTGCGTGCACCTGCGCGAGCCGGCGCGGAGCATCCGTCACCACGCCGTCGACCTT
Source organism: uncultured Microbacteriaceae bacterium (assembly GCA_964462815.1). Taxonomy (GTDB): domain Bacteria; phylum Actinomycetota; class Actinomycetes; order Actinomycetales; family Microbacteriaceae; genus Microcella. The sequence continues at coordinate 113 of CAYWZI010000087.1, read as the reverse complement.
GAGGTCGAGCGCTTGCTGCCACAGGTCGCCGCGATTGAGCGTGTAGACGATGATCGTCAGCCCGGCCGCACGCAGCTGCTCGGCGGCTTCGGGTTCCACCTGAAACGACCGCA
>CAYWZI010000086.1:0-9805 GCA_964462815.1 uncultured Microbacteriaceae bacterium | reverse complement strand
CTTCTGCACCACACCCGCATCCAAATAGACATCCAATTTGAACTGATAAATGTTGGCGTTTTCAAAGTCGCCCACGGTCGGATAGTCATTGAAGGCGGCATGGCAGTTTGAGCGGTGCCGGCGATACTCGCCGTTCACCAACGAAGCGCGTTCGTGCCATGCGCCGGTCGCCACGTCAAACACCCAAGTCGTATTGGCGGTCGGAAAGATCAACACGTAGAACGCATGACCGTCTTGCTGGTACGTGTACGCGAGCGCATCCGACATGTCGGTGTACTGCTGGATCGCAAACTCCACGGCGTGCGTTGAAACGCGTACGGCTTGATAGCCGTTGGCGCGGTAAACAATACCTTGACCGCGCGCGTCTGCGCCAAGCCAAAACACCGTGTTGTCTAATTTGGCAACGGAGTACGGCGCAAGGCAACCGATTTCGTTGTACGCGCCTTGGATGCGCTCTAGCGGAAAGTCAGGGTTGCCGGAGTTGTACCACACTTCGGTCGAGTTCGTGCCAAAGAGCCACGCCTCACGGTGGTCGATCATCACGGCAACTAAGCCGTCGGGCGAGCCTTCGGCAGAGGCAAAGTCGAGTGGGTCAATGGACAAACCATCAAGCAGGGCCGTGACCCATACGCGCTGGCTGTTCGGCTCGTTGAACACAAAATACCCATCGAGATACCCCACGGTGACGGCACCAGGGAAGTCTGGATCGGTAATCTGCGCAAAGACGTTGGTGGTGAAATTGTAAATGAAGCCGTCAGGATTGCAGGCAACAAAGAGCTGCAAGCCGTTGTCCGCCATTGACACGGGCCCCGTGCCCGTGATGTCACCGAGCTTGGTGATGGCCAAGTCAGGCGTCATCTTGTACAACTCGCTGCCGGACGCGATGTACACGTCATTTTCCCGCGCCCACATGCCTCGGATCGGGCCTGAGCCAACCGTTGCAATTAGCTCCATGCCGGGGCAACGTTGCAAGTAAGCAGGCTCTTTGCCGCCTTCGGGTATGATCTCCGGGTACAAGTTAATCATGCGCGCGTCAGCCGCATTAGGGCTGCGCACCACATACGATGACCCGAGGATCGGCGTTTTCATTAGGCCACAGTCGCGCCGTTGTTGGACACGATCCACCAGTCCGTGCCGAGGAACTGCAAGAGCACGCTATTGCCCACGGCGGTAAACGTAATCGTCGTGCCGTTACCGAAGTTGGTGGGCGTCAGCACGCCGGTGTCAGTGCCCGCCGTTTCAGCAACGTACACGATGGCCTTGAGCTGTCCTGCCACGCCATCAGCCAACGTCAGCGCATCGCCCGTGCCGGTCGATGTGAACGCAGTCGTCACGGTCGTGACGTTGACTGCACCAGGGCCGGAGAGCGCCTGCACGCTGCCGACCACCGCACCCGCAAAGGTCTGCGTGCCGGTAAACGTCTGCGCGGCGTCGATGCGAGCGATGGATGCACTGGTAGCCGGAAATGTCATCGTCGTCGCGTCGGTGCCACTAAACGTGATCGAGTTGTTGACCGTTAACGTTTTGCCGTCCGCAATCGTCAACGTGGCGCTGGTGGCAGGCGCGGTGATGGCGACCTTGTTGACGCTGGTCGCCGTGGCTACACCGAGCGTGGGCGTGACCAACGTGGGGCTAGTCAACGTCGCGCTGGTAAATAGATTGGTGTTGGTGATCTTTTTAGTTTGCCCGCCTTGCACCAATACGAATACGTCGGCGCCCGAGGACGACGACGCGGCGGGAAGATTAGAGATGGTGATTTTTGTCGCCATGATTAAAAGTTCCCGGCGTAAATGTTGTATCGGTTACGACGTGCAATGATGCTGTACGGCATCGCCATGACATCGTGCGGATTGTTGATGCGTTTCAGATCGCGTTTGCTAACCATCGCAATCCGGCGCACGTCCGTAGCAGGCTCGACGCCAAACTCAGGCGCAAGCTCTAAAGCCAAGTTATAACGAAACGCGCGCAGATAACCTGGCGGAAACAGCAGCGCGGTTTCTAGCCCTGTCGGATTAGTGAGCGGCTCCACTGAAATAAAGTGAAACTCCAACACACGGTTGGGGACTGGATAAACGGTCAGCGTAATGTTAGGGAACGTATTGTTAACAAACATGACCTGTGGGTAGGTGCTTTGTACCGTTTTGACCGCGATGTTGTTGTATTGCAGTTGGTTAATAAATCGGATGCCGTACGACACGTTAGTGGACGGATCACGAAAATACGTAGAGTCGTCCAGCAAAATAGGACGAACCGGAGAGTCAGGCCCATCCAATGCGATTAAATTGTCGTCTTGAGTGCTCATGGGATCCGGTACTTGCGTACCCAAAATGAGCGCAAAGTCGCCACTTGGCCCAAGCGTACGAATACGCTCGCCCGCAGGCCACAAATACGTTTGATCTTGAGTGCAAAATACCGACAGCCGTTCAGTGTTCCAACTGTCTAGCATTTGATTAAGCGCAGGCAGGTTGTCCTGATAGACCGCCTCGGGCAATACGTTGCCCGAGGAAGTCAAATTCAGCAACCGATGCGCGCCGTTCAGCAGTTCACGAACGGTCGTCATGGTTTACCCCAAAGCAGATTGAGGAATGGACCCCACATCGTTGTAGATGTTGGAGTTAGGAATGTTGCCAATTTTTGAGTTAGGCAACTTCTGAATGTTGGTACGAATCAAGCTGTCTAAGTCTTGTTTCAAGTTCGCCACTGTTTCAGGCGCCACACGCGAGCCGTATTCCGGTGCCAACTCCATTGCCAACGACAGCTCAAGCAATCGCTGATAGCCAGGAGGCAGGTATTGCGTGCTGGTCAATGACGCGTACCGCGCAATCATTTTTTCCGCTTTAATAAAAATAGACACCGCAGCATTAGGCGTCGGATAGAGCAACACTTGCCCATACGGAATATTAGGCCGATAAAGAAGTTTGGTCGGCGTACCTGCGAGCGCTTTGTTGGTGATATTAGTCCAATACTGCTCAGTGATAAGTCCAAGGGGCGTGTCGGTATTACTAATGCGTACAAACGCGCCAACAATCCGAATAGGGCGATTAGTTACCCAATTTGCTGCGGGTGACGTATCAGGATCGTTACCGATCGTGTACGTACTTTGACCAATAGCAGTGGAAAATTGTTCAGCCAACGTGCAAAAGTAAAACTGCGGGTTGGCCGAGTACGAGTCAATAACGGAGTTTAGACTGTAAAGCGAATCTTGCGCTTCGGCTGCCGTTGGGGCTTCGCCAGAAGCCAACAAGCCTAGCAAACGCATGGACTTGTAAATGATGTCTTGTGCATTAACGGCCATTATTCAGCCCTCGATTCAGGTGCAACAGACGCTTTTCGCCGTCGCTTTGGCTCCAGATTATTCACTGACTCGACAGATTCTTCAATCGGTTCACGGTTGAGCGGATCGAATTCTTCCCATCCGTGTTCCAAGTCGGCGGCCATCTCCATATCGGAGATGGCCACCTTAGTACCATGGACAGGGTGTCGTAGGTAAAAGTGCATAATTACGGCAAAATACCGTAAGTTTTTAGCTTGTTCTCCAGTTCCGCCACGCGAGTCTGAAGATTGGCGATCACCGCCAGCACCGTGTTGCCTTCGTCCTTGGTGACGAAGCCAAACGCGCTGGTGTTGATCAAATCTTGAATCGCAAAGTCGGCAGTGCCAGGAGCGGTTGAGGTGATGGTGGTCAGTGCCGCCGTGTTCGCAGCCACTTCCGGCACGAAGCGAGCTCCGTCCAAAAGCTGGTCTGCATAGGCGACACCAATCGGCTTGGTGTTAGGCATGAGCGTAGTCCTCTAGGATGTGCCCTCTACGGTTGCCCGTAGGGGGCGTTACCATTAGCCGAGACGGTAGACCGTCCAAGCACCTGCCGCCGTCTTGCGAGCGCGGAAGTGCGCCGACGTACCGTCAGCCACCACCGCCGAGCCCACAACCGTCCAGCCGGTGCCCGAGAACGTCACGTCGTTTCCTGAGTCGTCACCGAGGTTGACGCAGAAAAAGTCGATCGTGCTGCCCACGCGAGCGCTAGACACCGCCGCATCCAACAGCGAAGCCGCTGCGAACGAGTAGGTGCCGGCGCTGGTGCTGCCGGGGTCTACTGAAAACACACCGTTCACAAGGTCAGCAGCGGCGATGGTGCCCGTTGCACCCGCGTACGCCGTCACCGGACCGAGAACGCCCATGATCGGCTCGGCAGCATTGCCGGCGCCAACCTGATAGCCACTAGTACCGTTAGGAAGTGCCATGATGAATTACTCCGTGAATAAGGTTAAGGATTAGCCCCAGATGCGGCAGGCCATCTGCGGACGGATCACCGAGTAGCCATACAGCACGTCGATACGGCAGGGCATACGGTCGTTGTTGATGTCGTACTGACGGACAACGCGCATGGAGATCCCGTTGTGGACCTGACGGCTCGCCATGTCAACACCCTGCGGGAGCAGGAGGTCGGCGGTGGCAAACGTGATCGCGTCCTTGTGGTACACGAGGTTCTGCGCGTACTGGCCAGAAGCGGCACCCACGTAGGTCACGACATCGCTCGCGGTCGGCAGCTTGCTGACCGTGGCGAGGGCGTGCGTCGGGCCGTACACAGCCGGCAGGAACTCGACATCCACGAACTCGGTCGAGGCCGAGGTCACGGTGTTCTGCACCACGAACTGCTGCAACGCGCCGGTCGACTCGCGGGTCTGCGGGTTGACCGCAAACACGCCAGCAATCGTAAACACGTCGCCAGGCACCAAGGTCAAACCGTCGGTCACGTTGTCGAGCGTCAGCTTGGTCGCACCGTTGGTGAGCGTGGTCTTCACGATCGGGGTGTCCGCGCGTGAGGCCGAGCCGTTGGTGTGCTGCTTGATCGACTGAGACATGTTGATCTCGTCGTAGCCGAGGATGCCTTCGCCCATCATGCCGTTCTTGAACTGGCGGCTGATCGAGTCAACCGGGTTGAACAAGCCCTTCATGCCTTCGACGAGGCCCGCGTTGGCCGCCGGGTTGACGGTGGCGTAGCGAGGAGCCATGCCCGCAGCGGCTTCGTTCAGCTTCTGCTGCGCCTGCAACAGAACGAGCGAGGTGCCAGGGGTGACGCCAGGCGTACCGACCGACTGGAACACGTTTTTGTACGAGTTGGCCACGTCGGCGTCGATGCTGGAGGCGAGCTGGCTGATACGCGGCTTCAACACGCGGTCAGCAAAATCGTCCAACTGGAGGGCCATTTCGGCGCTGGTGAAGTTGACACCGATGTGCTTCTGCGAAGCGACGGTGAGCGTAGTGAACTGCTCGTTGTCGTCCTGCACCTGCAACGCGGCGCCGTCGGTCACAAGGGCGCGATCCGGCAGACGGATGCGAAGGGTCGAACCGATCTTGGCACCTTCGACAGCAAAGCTGTCGTCGTACTGACGGTTCACATTGCGCGTGATCACTAGATTGTTTTCCAAGATCTCAAGCGCCTTCCGAGTGATCATATCGATCGTCAGAAGTGTATTTCCAGCCATGTTAAATGCTCCTATACGAAAAAGAAGTTAGCGGTTACGTCGCGCTTCCCACTGCTTGATCTGTCTCATGCGCTCGGCCTCGATCCACTCTGACGTGCTCATATCTTTAATTGAGCGTGGGTCAGTCGTGTCCCGAGCCGGAGCACCTGTGGACTTTGCCGTGACAGGTCTAATCGGCGGGGGCGCGTTGGTTGTTCGTTTGACCGGCGGATTGTCGGTCAACTTGACCTCAATCTTACCGATCTCCTTGGCTTGCAGGTAAGGGCTCAAGCGGGAAATACGTTCAGCTTCGCGAGGGTTGGAGCCTAAGTAGTATGCTACGTCGGGTCCAATGTCCGAAGCCTGAATCGTCTCGGCCATCACGGTCGTAATCGGCAGCGATCGGTTGTAGACGACTTGCTCGAAGTCATCGTACTTCTCGAAGGCCGCTTCTTCACGTTCCTTGTAGGCCAACAACAGCTCGCGTTGTTGCCGATCTGCCTCACGTTGAGCCAGCAGTTCTTCGGCTTTGCGGGCCGCAAGGGCTTCCGCATACGCGTCAGGATCGCTGTCTCGGTCAGGCAGCGCGGCGGGCGTATGAGCTTGGGGCTCAGGCGCTCGTAACGCTTGCTCTCGCTCCCACTTGCGACGTTCCCGTGCAAGTCGTTTGCCGACCATCGCGTCCAGTTCCTCTTGGGTGAACGTCTTGGCTGGCTTTTCTTCCGGCTGCTGTGCCTCTTGGGCGACAACTTCGGGTTCCGGTGCTGCCGTGGCTTCCGGTTCCGGCGCGGGTACTTGTTCCGCTACTACTTCAGTCTCGTCAGTCATTGTGATTCCTAATGAATCCCTGGTCAACCGGACCAGTACGGGTAAATGTTATGCTGTTGCGTAAAAGAGTCAATAGCTATTCCACGGCAACGGTAGCGATACAACAGGTGGGTTCTTTTGTGCTTCAATCTGCTGTGCGACGGCAGTTTCGGTTGCGATTTTATCTATGTCGCTTGCCCAAATCCAACCCAAAACTTGCATTTCAGTAAGATCGGGGTAAAGCGTAAAAAATTCGTTATGTTTAACAGAAAACTCACAAACACCCGAAAGACGAGCAAAATAGCTTTCTTCTGCTCCGTTACATTCCCAACAGGCTTTAACAACATAGTTTTTTAGCCCATTTGTATCAGGAATACACTCGAGTTGCGAAATGTTCCATGTAATTTCCATTATTTTTTCTCCGCGTGCGGCTAAGTTATTACTTACGGGCCTGCGTCACGCCATTGACCGCCGGAATAAAAGTACAGTTTGTTGTTGGTGCTATCTATAACCAAAGGTGCTCGCCCGCTCAAAGCAGTCGGCGTTCCAGTTGGTGGACCAGGGCAAGTGGGAATATACAAAAACCCGTTAGTTGCCGTTGTTGTAAGCGCACCTAGTCCAACAATTACGTTTGCATCTTTATCCAAACGCATTACTTCTGATGAATTTGTTCTTAAAATTAAAGGTAAATTACTGGGAGTTGAACTTTGTACGTACACCCCTGTATTATTGTTAAAAAATGCACCTTTTGATACGCCATTTTCTTGAAGGGTAAAAAACCCGCCAGTTACACCGTTAACCGTCACGGTTCCATAAGAAGCAGGGAAAGGAGATACTGTTCCAACGGATAAATCGGTTGCGGTGATACGCACTCTTTCGTTGCCGTCTGTGCTAAACCCTAACGTGTTAGTGGCTGGTAAAAACATTCCGTTGCCAGCTGTAACGTTTCCTGTTGGTACAAGTTTCGTCGCCGTTGCTGTGCCGGTTGACGTAACTGAGGTAAAAGCTCCTGTAGAGGCAGAGTTTGCGCCAATAGCGGTACCATCAATTGCGCCCGCATCAATATTCACCTTAGTGATATTGACTTCGCCTGTACCTTTAGGTGTTAAGTTAATGTCAACATTGGTGTTGGTACCTGCGGCAGCCAGCGTTGTTCCTGAAAGCGTAACTTTTGCCGCAATTACATCGGTGTCAAACGTGGACGCATTAACCGTTTTGCCTTTAGTCAAATTATCAACGGATACTTTAACCGTCGATCCCGACTGCACAATCGGCAACACCTCGGTTCCGGCAAGCGGAGTCGTTGCGTCAGTAAGCTGGCTAATTTTTTTGTCAGTCATAAAGCATCCCTCGTTTAAAACGAGATATTTAAAAAAGAATTACAGTGTCAACGCCTGCACTTCGGCTCGTATTGTTTCTATGTTTTTAACGACAGATTGTTCAATACCGTCAATCACTTCTTTTGTGACAATTGAATAACCCAAAGGTATGTCTATACGTTCGTACCCTTCTACGTCAGGGTGGTCGTCGCGGCAAATTGTTTTTACGCCATCTTTATATAAAATTTTCATAACCTTACACCTGATACCAATTAGCGCCATTGTCGGTGGATATGTAATGCAACGCCGCTCCCCCCGATACGGTTTCGACGCCCATAACGCCCCCGCGTTTGTAAAAACGGCCATCGCGCCATGTAGCGGGGGCGGGAGAAATAGTTCCTGCCGAACTATCGCCGGTTGAAAAATCCGACCCGTTAATTAGTTTTACGGAATTTAATGGCCCTGCATATGCGTTGTATTGTTTTGAGTTTGTTGCGTTAATACCTATTTGATTATCGCCAAGCAACATTGTTGACGTGTATGGAATACTATTTCCAGGTACACCGCCCGCCCCAGATGCTCGTCGAATTACCCAATTCTGAACGCCATACTTAAAATTATCGTAAATATAAAACCACCATTTATCGGTGTAATCTGCTTGCGTAAAATCTAAAGTTATAAAGTTAATCGAATACACTTTGTTTCGGGCAACAGTCCAAACTGAGCGTGCAGTAAAATCAGCGGGTGCGGGCGCATTATTAACGTAAATGAAGTTATTGACCGCCCATACGGTTCCACTTGTGGACTCTGCCGCAGCTGGATACGAGTAAATATTATCGCAAATCTCAAGAAATACAGTAGCTTCAACGCCGTTAACCGGAAATAGTGGCGTCACTCCGTAAGGCATGGGTTTTCTTAAATATACTTCATTGTTGTTAAATTTTTGAACAAATTGTTCAAACGCGCTTACAACGCCTGACGCAAGCGGCGGCGTTAACTTGCATACCGATGCCGATGTGCCGCCCGTCCAATTAGCACCCCCTACTATCTTATTGTTGGTAATTGTGGCTTGCGCTACTTGGCAATCTACCGCCACAAACCCATCAATCAACGCACGGCTGTGTGAAAGCGTCATGGTGTTCCCTTCAACCAAAGCGCTTCCGTGAGTTTGAAGTTTTATAAATCGCCCGTCCGTATCAACCAAATGGTTGTTAGAAATTTTTGCAACTGACGGTCTGTAAAATTGGCTTGAGACGTTTTGATCGCTAAAAACTACGATACTGTCAGCATCTGCTAACAAAGTACCATCATGTTGCACGTTAACGACCGAATTATTTTCAATTAATGTGGTTTGAAACCCGATCGCAACTATTCCCGCACAAGCGGGCGATGTCATACCAGCTTCTCTGGTTACATTTTCAACTGACGAGTTTGTAATAGAACAAATTGTGCCCAAGTCGGATACGCAGCGGATTGAGTTAACCGCTGCCGTTACGCCGGAAGATGCTTGAGCACCAAAAACGTTAGACACTTGGCAATTATCTACCACGCACAAATCAAGATTATTACCTTGTACGTTAATGCCTCGGGCGGTTTTGTTGCTGCAATTAACAGTTATGTTTTTAACAATTGCCGTCTGTAAATGCGCGTCATTTCGTAAAAACAAAACGTCGTTTGTAAACCCTGAAGGATCGCTTACGATTGTGGTGCCAGGCTCTCCTTCAACCGCAATTTTAGTCGCTTGTGACGGAGCAGTAGCAAACCCAATAAAATTAGTGACTCGATACGTGCCAGCAGGAAAATACACGGTGCCAGCGCCGCGATCAGTAATAACTCTAAACGCCGCATTAATAGCTGCGCGATCATCCGTTACACCGTCGCCCACAGCGCCATAATCTTTAACGCTAACAACTTCACGTAGCTTATCCTGAATGGTGCGAATAACAGCGTTTTGCCCTGCGGGTGCAAAACCAAATTCGTCGATTGCCGCTTTTTTGGTAACACCCCCCTGCACCACGGCGGCTACTTCCGACGGGTTAACGGGCGATGTAGCAGCAGGAAGTTCCGTAATTTTGACAATAGCCATGTGTAATTACTCCAACAGCAGCAGGCCGCCGTCTTCCTGCACTAAGTTCTGACCGGCTTCGGTTTCCAAGTTCCCAAAAATAATGTCACTGGCATACCCAGCAATAAGCGATACGACGCCACCGAGCC
>CAYWZI010000085.1:0-9847 GCA_964462815.1 uncultured Microbacteriaceae bacterium | reverse complement strand
CGCGAAGTCTTTCGTGACCCAGATGGCGACGCAACGCGAGTAGGTGACGCCCTCGTGCTTGACGCGCACGACGGCGAAGGTTTCGAGGTACTGCGACCGCATGGGGTCGAGCAGCTCGGCGCCGCCAGTCGAGCACGACTGCCAGTCGGCCCAGATCAGCGCCACTGCTCCGGGGTCGTCATCGGCGAGCTCAACGCCCTCGGGCAGCAGCGCCGCGACGTTCGCGGGGTCGGTGCGGTACTCGGCGGTGAGCAGCGTGCCCGAATAGAACCAGGGCATGTCGGGCACGAGGGCGCTCGCGCCGCTCGGAGTCTTCGGAGCGAGGAAGCCGTTGAGATGAGCCATGCGGGCCAGGTTACCCAATCATTCGTAAACAAACGATAGGCAATTGTGGATGCCCTTCCGATCGTCCCCCGCCCGCGCGCCGCTTGACGCGGCCCGCGGCATACAGCACTATGGCGCCAGGTCGTTTTGATACGAACGATCTACCCCCAACTCAAAGAGGAGTTTCGGATCCATGACTGACACCCCCCAAACGACCCTGCACAAGGGTCGTCTCGGCATTCTCGGCATCGTCTTCTTCGTCGTCGCCGCCTCGGCTCCGCTCATCGGCATGACGGGCGCTGTGCCCGTCGCGATGCTGCTCGGCAACGGAGCAGCCGTGCCCGGCGCGTACCTCGCGGTCGGCCTCACGCTGTTGCTCTTCACGGTCGGATACGCGGCCATGAGCCGCACGATGACCAACTCGGGCGCCTTCTTCGCCTACGTAGGTAAGGGCCTCGGCGTCAACGCCGGTGTGGCGAGCGCATTCACCGCGCTCGTCGCCTACATCACGATCCAGCTCGCGATCTACGGCTTCTTCGGCGCCGTCGTCGGCGGCACGATGGCGGGCCTCGGGCTCGACCTGCCGTGGTACGTCTGGTCGCTGGCCGCATGGCTTGTCGTGACCGGACTCTCGCTGCTGAGCGTCGACGTCGGAGCCAAGGTGCTTGGCGTGTTGCTGACCCTCGAGGTGCTCATTCTGCTGGTCGTCGGCATCGCGATTCTCGCGAGCGGCGGCCCCGAGGGCCTCAACTTCGCAGCATCGTTCAGCCCAGTTGAGGTCTTTGCTGGTGGCTTCGCCGGCACCGCGGGCATCGCGCTCGCGTTCGCGTTCGCGAGCTTCATCGGCTTCGAGGCCACGGCCATCTACGGCGAAGAGTCGAAAGACCCCAAGCGCACGGTTCCGATCGCGACCTACGTGGCCATCACGGTCATCACGGTGCTCTTCGCGGTCGTCTCGTTCGCGATGGTTACGGGCATGGGCGCCTCGACGATCTTCGACCAGGTCATCGAGCGCTCGAGTGTTGATGGTGCTCCGCTCGCCGACCCGGCCGCCGTGCTCTTCAGCCTCACCGACGAGTTCGTCGGCGGCTGGGCTGTCACGATCATGGCAGTGCTCGTCATCACGAGCCTCTTCGCTGGACTGCTCGCGTTCCAGAACGCTGCTGCTCGCTACTTCTTCGCCCTCGGGCGCGGTGGCGTGCTGCCGGCCGCGATCGGCTCGACCAACAAGGCGGGTGCGCCGCAGAACGGCGTCATCATCACGTCGGTGCTCGCCGCGCTCGTGATCATCATCTTCGCGATTGCCGGGCTCGACCCCGTGCTCAACCTGTTCTTCTGGATGAGCTCGATTACCGTCATCGCGATCGTGCTCGTCGAGATTCTCGTGAGCATCGCGGTGATCGTGTACTTCCGCAAGAACGGCGGCGGAAACATCTGGTCAACGACGATCGCTCCCGCGCTCTCCGCGATCATCCTCGCGTTGGGTCTCTACCTGCTGATGTCGCGGTTCAACCTGCTGGCCGGCACCGTGCCCGACGGTGTTGACCCCTCGTTGCCTGAGTCGGCGTGGCAGTTGAACGGCCTTGGCTGGTTCTTGGTGTTGCTGCCGTTCATCACTCTCGTGGTGGGCTACATCGCGGCACTCATCAACAAGAAGGAAAACGAGCAGCTCGTCAAGGACTTCGCGTCCTAACCTGACTGCAGAGTTCGCACTGCGGGCTTGCTGACGCTCACCGGGCGGTCGCCGATCCGACCGCCCGGTGGGCTTCCACCAAAGGAGACACCATGCGCGACGACGAGTTCGACCTCGATGTCATTGATGCGGCGGATGCCCGCCACGAGCAGCTCGTCGCCGCACTCGACCGTTCCGACCTAGAGGCGGCAATCGCCCGCCTGCCGCACGACCTGCAGGCCGCCGCAACCGGCGTGCTGCTGCAGGGCCGTACCTACAGCGACGTGAGTCAAGAGTTGGGCATCCGTCAGCCCGAACTTGTTCGTGCCGTGCACCGCAGCCGCGCGATCATCGTGCGGCTCAACGCCGGGCCTCCGGAGGGCGACCTCGCGTGACCGTGGCAATCGGGGTCACGACCTACCTCGAACCCGTCGTGATGGGCCTGTGGAACCGCCCAGGAAGCATGTTGCCGCGCGTCTATAGCGACTGCCTCATCAGCGCGGGTGCGGCGGTCATCACGCTGCCACCGCAGCCGCCGACCGCCGAGACGATCGCGCGCGTGCTCGACAGTGTTGACGGCCTCATGCTCACGGGCGGCAAAGATGTTGACGCCACTCTCTACGGCCAAGAGCCGCACCCCGAGAACGACGCGCCCCGCCCCGACCGCGACGCGTGGGAACTCGCCCTGGTGCGCGCGGCCATCGAGCGCGACCTGCCGCTGCTCGGCATCTGCCGGGGGCTGCAGGTGCTCAACGTCGCGCTCGGCGGCACACTCATTCAGCACGTGCCCGACGTCATCGGCTCGAACCGCTACAGCTATGGCAACGCGGAGTTCGCCGACAACCCCGTCGTGACGGTGCCCGGCACGCGCACCGCGGCGATTCTCGGCGACGGGCTCACGGTCAAGAGCTATCACCACCAAGCGATCGACCGTGTGGCCGACGGGCTGACGGTGAGTGCTCACGGCGACGACGGAATCATTCAAGCGGTCGACATCGATCAGCTCACCTTCGGGATCGCGGTGCAGTGGCACCCCGAAGAGTCGCCCGACGATCTGCGGCTGTTTGAGGCCGTGGTCGCGGCGGCTGAGGCCGCGCGCCGCTAGAGCTCGAGATCGCGCGCCCTAGTAGCCGTCGGTCGGCGGGCGCGGCGTGCCGCGCTCGAGCAGCTCGTCGACCTCGTCGAGTCCGACGGCGGGCTGCTGTTCGACCGCGAGCGGGTTCGTGAGGTCGCCGCTCACGCGATCGAGCAGCGAGTGCAGCATCTCGACCGCGTCGTCGACGATCTCGGTCGAGCGCCGCTCGGTGCCGTGCAGCAGCCAGCGGGCAAGTTCGAGTTCCGCGGCGAGCACCGCGCGCCGACCTACCTGCCGGTCGTGGATTCCGCGAGCCTGGTGATACGCGTCGAAGCCGGTCTCGGGTACCGACGGGTTGCGGGAGCCGAGCATCCAGAACAAATCGCGTGCAGGGTCGCCGACCTGCAGGCGTGCCCATCCCAGTAGCCCTGTCACCGACTCACCGACGACCAAGAACGATGCCGCACTGAGTGAGCCGTTGATGACGGTGGGGGTGAACTGCCACAGGGCGGAGTCTTCGGCGGCAAGTTCCCAGCGGCGCAGCAGGGCGGCCGGAACGAGACCCGTCGCCGCGGCGCGGTCGAGCGTCGTGACGGCTTCCCGCATGACGTCGATCGCACGAAGCTGCGGCAGCCCGACATCGGCGACGACGCTCGTGGGCAGCGCGTGAATCGCGGCGATCGCGTGTCCGATCGAGGCGGCGATTCCGGGGGTGACTTGGTCGAGGCCCAGGGGAGTGCCGTCGACGAACTCCGAGACGACGGCGCGGGTTCCGTCGACGGGCGCCTGGCCGATCATGCGTGGAACCCCGAACGGCAGCCGGGCGCGAACCCCGTCGCTGAGGGCGCGAATCGCCACGAGATCGGCCGACTGCTCGCTCTCGGCCGAGGCCGTGCGCGGCACCCGAATGGTGAGCGTGCGACCCTCGCGCGTGCTGAGCAGGGCCGAGTCGACCTCGCCGCCCGAACCGCCCAGAGGCGCTGCGTGCGTCACGTCGAGACCGGGCACGGCCGAGGTGGCGAGCGCGGCTAGAGTTAACGGTGAGCGGCGAGACATACCGACAGGGTAGGTTGCACCGTGCCGGGCGGGGCGGTTCGCCACACCTCGCGCCGGTGCTGAACCGCCATCACGGCCGACGCTCAGCGTCGCCCGCCGCCGAAGAATCGTGAACGCCGAGAGGTCGAGCATGCACCGTTCGCTCACGCAGCACCTGCCCCTCTCGCGCTACCGCATCGATCGCGACCACCTCAGTCGCGAGCGCCCGCACCTCTTTGACGAGCTCGCCGCCGACCCCGCGACGCGCGTGATCGCGCTCTGGCGCGGCGAGGTCTTGCTCGCCGACCCTGCGACGCGCGGCGCGAACGATGCGGCAACGGATGCGGCCCACGCCCCCCGCTTGCGGTTCGTGCCGTACTCGGCAGTGCCCGCCGATGCCCTGCGCGTTTATCTCGGCCGCACGCTCGACGACGAGGGTGACCTGGCTGCCCGCACTCCGGTCGTGGCGGTCGTGCTCGACGATGAGGCCGGCCCGGCTCTCGAGGGTGATGTCGCGCTGTGGGGGTCGCCGCGCACGCTCGGGCACCAGCTCAGCGATCGAGACGCAGGGCTTGTGATTGAGGCCCTCGGCATCGCCAATTGGCACGCCAGCTACCAGTTCTCCCCGCGCACCGGCAACCCGACGGAGTCGGTCAAGGGCGGCTGGGTGCGCATCGATTCGCGCGACGGCACCGAGTTCTTTCCGCGCACCGACGCCGCGATCATCGTGGGCATCACCGACGCCGACGATCGTCTCGTGCTCGGCAGCAATGCCCTGTGGGAATCGAACCGGTTCTCGCTGCTGGCCGGGTTCGTCGAGCCGGGGGAGTCGCTCGAGGCCGCGGTCGTGCGCGAGGTCTACGAAGAGACAGGCTTGCGCATCATCGACCCCGTTTACGTCGGCTCGCAACCGTGGCCGTTTCCGGCGTCACTCATGCTGGGGTTTCGCGCAACGCTCGACCCGGCCTACAGCGATGAGCTGCGCCCCGACGGCACCGAGATTCTCGACCTGCGCTGGTTCAGCCGCGACGAGTTGGCGTCGAGTCTCGATCAGGTGCTCTTGCCCGGTCGCACCTCGATCGCACGCGTGATTATCGAAGACTGGTTCGGCGCCCCCCTCGACGCGCCATGAGCGAGTCAGCAGTCGGCGCCGATCGACTTCTCGCCGCGCTCGACGAGCGGCAGCGCGAGGTCGCCGAAACCTTGCTTGGCCCCGTGTGCGTGCTGGCCGGAGCGGGCACGGGCAAGACTCGTGCCATCACTCACCGCATCGCCTACGGTGTCGCGACGGGCGCCTATGACCCCAAGCGCGTGATGGCGCTGACGTTCACGACTCGCGCTGCCGGAGAGCTGCTCGGTCGCTTGCGTGCCCTCGGCGCCGACGGTGTCGCCGCGCGAACCTTCCACTCGGCAGCGCTTCGGCAATTGCACTACTTCTGGCCGATTGTCGCGGGCGGCACGCCGCCGCGCATTCTCGACGGCAAGGGCCCCGTGCTCGGTCAGGCCGCCGGGGCGCTCAAGCTCAACCTCGACACGGCCGCCTTGCGCGACACCGCGGCCGAGATTGAGTGGCGCAAGGTCAACAAGCTGTCGATCGATGCCTACGCGCGCGCGGCCCACAGTCGCACTCTGCCGTCGCGACTGACGGTGGACGCGATGGTGGCGCTACAGCAACGGTATGAGTCGATCAAAGATGAGCGGCGGCAGATCGACTTCGAAGACGTGCTGCTCGCCACCGCGGGCATGATCGAAGCCGAACCGCGCGTAGCCGACGAGGTGCGATCGCAGTACCGCTTCTTCGTCGTGGATGAGTACCAGGACGTCTCGCCCCTGCAGCACGACCTGCTCACCCTGTGGCTCGGGGGTCGGCGCGAACTATGCGTTGTTGGTGATGCTTCGCAGACGATCTACTCGTTCGCGGGAGCGACGAGTGACTATCTCGTGCGTTTCGGTTCTGAGTACCCCGAGGCAAGGGTGGTACGACTCGAAGAGAACTATCGCTCGACCGCGCAGATCGTCACTCTCGCCAATCGACTCATGCGCGGTCGCCCGGGTGCCCTCACGTTGCACGCTTCGGGGGAGGATGGCGATCGCGGCGCGACGCCGTCGATCAATCGGCACGTCGATGATGCGGCCGAAGCGGCCGCCATTGCGCAGTCGATCGTGCGGCGCATCGACGATGGCACACCACCTGAGTCGATCGCGGTGCTGTACCGCATCAACACCCAGTCGATCGCGCTCGAGTCGGCCCTCGGGCGCTTCGGTGTGCCCGTGCAATCGCGCGCAGACAGTCGGTTCTTTGACCAGGTCGAAGTCAAGCAAGCCATCATGCTTCTGCGCGGAGCCTCGATTTCGATCGTCGACGAGCCGCTCTTCAAGAGTGTGAGCGACGTGATTCGCGGGCTCGGCTGGCGGCAAGACCCGCCCGAGGGCGGCGGCGCCGAGCGGGCGAAGTGGGAGAGCCTGAACGCCCTGCTGACGCTCGCCGAAGAGGCACCGTCGGGCACGAGCCTGGCCGACTTCGTGCGTGAACTGCAGCGCCGCCAACAACAGCAGCACGCACCGACGCGGGCAGCCGTCACGCTTGCGACTCTGCACGCCGCCAAAGGCCTCGAGTGGGACGTCGTCTACATCGCCGGACTCAGCGAGGGCCTCGTGCCAATCACGTTTGCGCAGGGGCTGGAGGCCATCGACGAAGAGCGTCGACTGTTCTATGTGGGCATCACGCGAGCGCGGCGGGTGCTCGAGTTGTCGTGGGCACAGCGCGCCTCGTCGACGCGCGCCGAGCGGGCGCCGAGTCGCTTTCTCGACGAAGTGCGGGCTCCGAGCTCACGCTGAGTCCGCGGCAGCCGCACCGCTCGCTCGGCTGCCAGACGTGCTCGGTGATTTCACCGCTGTCGACATCGAGCCGCATGGCGAGGCCATCACCGCGCTGAGACCGCAGCAGGCGCATGGCCTCGACAGCGGCTTCGGTCGCGAGGGCGGCCGTCTCGGTCTTGGCCGAACGCCCCCACAGCTGAGCAGCAACAGCAGGCCACGAAGGATTGGCACCGGCCCGCTGCTGCTCGACGCACGTGAGGCACGCGGTGACCCCCGGCACCACGATCGGACCGATCGTCACCGAGACCTCACCGAACACGATTGGCAGGTGCGCGATGTCACGCCGCAACCATCGCTGATGCTCGAATGGGTCACTGACAAAGCCGCTCACGAGCACCGCCGCTGCGGGCCGTCGCCCGCCGACGAGCGTGACCGACGAGCCTCGTGCGACGGGATGCCCCGCCTCGCCGAGCACGCCCGCCACCCGCGCAGCCGCATGTCCGCGGCCCACGATTGCGAGGGGCTGCCGCTGCGCGGCGCGAGGCTGCTCGTCCGCACGCTCGAGGGCCGGAGCGACGGCGCGCAGCACCTCGCCGACGCGGTGCGGGGGCACGCCGGCCTGAGCCGCAAGAGTGTCGAGCCCGGCGCGCGAGCTACCCGCGGTGAGGGCGTCGAGGAGGCGAGCATCCCCGTCGGTGACGCCGTCGAGCACGGCAAGCACGGGGTCGGTGCCGAGCTGCAGGCTGTGCGGCGTGCGCCAGACGATGGGGCGGCGAGAGTCGAGTCGCAGAATCATGCCGCACATGATGCGGTGAGAGCGCTCGTCGCGCGCGCGGCCTCCACAGCCGCCGGTGGCTATGAGGTCGGTGCGTCGGGCTCGTCGGGCGCTTCGCCCGGTGCGCCCTCGATGGGGCGTGCCCCGCTTTCGTCGCTCAAGAGGTCGCTCAGCGCTTGATCGAGGGCGTCGGTTCCGGCGTCGTCGGTTCCCTGCAGCGACGCGATCACGCGGCTCGGGTCGTCGATGTCGTCGGCCGTCGGCAGCAGATCGGGGTGCGCCCACAGCGCGTCGCGTTGCTCAGCGCCGACGGCCGCTTCGACGGCCTGCCAGAATGCTGCCGCTTCGCGCAGTCGACGGGGGCGCAGTTCGAGACCGACAAGGGTCGAGAAGGCGCTCTCGGCGGGGCCGCCCGAGGCGCGACGGCGTCGCACGGTCTCAGCGATCGCGTCGGCGCGCGGCAGGCGCGTGGTCGCGCGCGCCGTGACGACATCGACCCAGCCTTCGATGAGCGCGAGCGTGGTCTCGAGACGGGCGAGTGCGGCGAGTTGCGACTCCGACTTCGGCGGAATGAGGGCGCCGCTCGTCAGCGCCTCGCGCAGACTCTCGGGGTTCGCGGGGTCGAATTCGGCGGCGAGCGATTCGATGCGATCGGTGTCGATGCGAATTCCGCGGGCGTAGTCGGTGATGGCGCTGATGAGGTGCAGTCGCAACCACCGTGCGTGCCGGAAGAGCCGGGCGTGGGCGAGTTCGCGCACCGAGAGATACAGCCGAATCTGATCGGCAGGAATGTCGAGGCCTGTGCCGAACGCCGACAGGTTCTGCGGCAGCAGCGCCGCTTGCACGTCGTGGTCGTCGCGCCCGGGAAGCAGAGGGATGCCGATGTCGCCGCCCGACACCACTTCGGCCGAGAGCTGGCCGACGACGTGGCCGAGCTGCAGCGAGAACAGGGTGCCGCCGAGCGATCGCATCATGTTCGCGGCGTTGCCCATCATGCCCTTGAGCTCTTCGGGCATCTGCTCGTCGAGCACCGAGGTGAGCGAGTCAGAGATCGAGGTGGCCACCGGCTCGGCGAGCTGGGTCCAGACAGGCAGGGTCAAGCGGGTCCAGTCGGCGCGGGTGATGAGCGTGGGCTCGGCCGTGAGCTGGGTGATGCTCGTTGCTTCATCAAGCCAGAGCGCCGCGACGTTGAGCGCTTGCCGCAATTGCTCGAGCTCGTCGCTGCTCGATCGAATCGAGCCTTGCGCGGCGATGCGCCCGGCTTCGTCGCGCGCCAGTTGCCAGTCGATACCGTCGGCATTCGCGCTCATCGCCTTCTGCAATTGCGCCATGAGTCGCGCGACCATGAGCGGGTCAGTCGGCAGACCGGCTGCTCCCGCGAGCTT
Organism: uncultured Microbacteriaceae bacterium; assembly: GCA_964462815.1. GTDB lineage: Bacteria > Actinomycetota > Actinomycetes > Actinomycetales > Microbacteriaceae > Microcella. The sequence goes on along the minus strand of CAYWZI010000085.1, from coordinate 761 downwards.
CGACGGGTCGATGTCGCCTTCGCCCGACAAGAACTTCGCGATCATCTCGCGAAACTCTTCTTCGGCGCCGCCAAGGGAATCGTCAGCCATGATCCCTACGCTAGTGGCCTCGCCTCGGTCGCTGGTGGGTTTTCGCCTAGGCTGTCTCGGCGGGACTGCGCCGTGGGCGAACATGGCGTCACAGCCCGATCGAGAGGAGCCCGGTGAGCATTTTCACCGATGAGAGCTACGCAGCCCATGACGCGCGGTTGCGCGGCCGCCGGGTCGGCTGGTTGTTGCTCGCTCTCACTCTCTTTGGCGTGTTCGGCCTCGCGGTCTTGCCCTCGCCCTACGTCATCGAGCGCCCAGGCCCCGTCATCGACACTCTTGGCACCGTCACGATTGACGGCGAAGAGGTGCCCCTCATCCAGATTCCCACCGAGCCGACGTTTGAGACAGAAGGCTCCTTGAGCCTCACGACGGTGAACGTCTTCGGCAATCGCGACCAGGCACCGTCGTGGTTCGAGGTCATGGGGGCGTGGGTCGACCCCGCGCAGTCCGTCGTGCCCGTTGACGCCATCTTCCCGCCCGGCGTGAGCACCGAAGACCGGCGCGAGCAGAGCCGCATCGACATGGAGAACTCGCAGCAAGAGGCCATCGCCGCGGCGATGCGTGCGATCGGCGAGCCCTACGAGAGCCAACTGCGCGTCGTCGAGACGCTCGACGAGAGCCCCGCGGAAGGAGTTCTCGAGGGGCAAGACCTGATTCTCTCGGTCAACGAC
>CAYWZI010000084.1:0-9931 GCA_964462815.1 uncultured Microbacteriaceae bacterium | reverse complement strand
GAAGCTCATCGATCAGGGCCGGCGACGGAACCACCGGCAGCAGGTCGGGCTCGGGAAAGTAGCGGTAGTCGTCGGCGTCGCTCTTGACGCGTCCGGGTGAGGTGGTGCCGGTGTCTTCGTGCCAGTGGCGGGTCTCTTGCTGAATGGTGCCGCCCTTGGCGAGAATCGCGGCCTGCCGCTGGATCTCGTAGCGCACCGCGCGCTCGACCGATCGGAACGAGTTGACGTTCTTCGTCTCGGTGCGCGTGCCGAGCTTCTCTTGCCCGCGCGGACGCAGCGAGACGTTGGCGTCGCAGCGCAGGTTGCCGCGCTCCATGCGGGCCTCGCTGATGCCGAGAGCGCGCACGATGTCGCGAATCGTCGACACGTAGGCCTTGGCGAGCTCGGGGGCGCGGTGCTCGGCGCCGTAGATCGGCTTGGTCACGATCTCGACGAGCGGAACCCCGGCGCGGTTGTAGTCGACAAGGCTGTATTCAGCGCCCTGGATGCGGCCCGTCGACCCGCCGACGTGCGTGAGCTTGCCGGCATCCTCCTCCATGTGGGCGCGCTCGATCGGAACCTGCACGAGGGTGCCGTCTTCGAGCTCAACCTCGAGGCTGCCCTCGAACGCGATCGGCTCGTCGTACTGGCTGATCTGGTAGTTCTTCGCCAGGTCGGGGTAGAAGTAGTTCTTGCGGCTGAACGTGCTCGTCGGCGCGATCTCGCAGCCGAGGGCGAGGCCTAGCGAGATGGCGAACCGCACCGCTTGCTCGTTGACGACCGGCAGGCTGCCGGGCAGGCCGAGGCACACGGGCGTGATCGCCGTGTTCGGGTCGGTGATCTCGTTGGCGCTGAACGCGGGGTTCGGGGCGTCGGAGAACATCTTCGTCTTGGTGCTCAGCTCGACGTGCACCTCGAAGCCGAGCACGGGCTCGAAGAGTTCCAGTGCCTTGTCGAAGTCCATGAGTTCTGCGCGCGCCATGGGGATAATCCTACGGGCGATGCGGCGGGGCGACGGATGCTTGCGCGCGCTCGGGCCGAGTGCGCGCCGCACCGCTCAGGCGGAGGGCTGGGCGGCCGGTGCCGCGCGGGTTCTGAGGTTCTCGCGCACCGCGGAGAAGACCCATGCGCCGCCATTGAACAGGGCGTGCAAGCCGATGAGTAGCAGAGCCGCGGCCGCGCCCCACTGAAACGCGAGAATCACGAAGACGGCCAGAATGATGGTGAGGTGTAGCGCGAAAATGCGCGGGTAGACGCTGAACATGAGCAGCGTGCCGCGCAGACGAGGCAGGGGGCCGACGATCGCAGCCCTGAGTTGTACGACCGTGCCGATGACCCAGACGACGAGCACGCCCCACCAGTTGATCGCGGTGGCGCTCTCGACGGGCGCCATGATGCCGCCGACGAGCAACAGTACGAAGACGCCGTGCACGAGCGTGAACATGCCGTAATGCATCGCGAAGAAGCCGGCGAGGAAGGTGCCGGCGACCGGGCCCTCCATGTTCTGGACGTTCGGGGTTTGGTCGTGGGTGCTGGGGTCTTGCGGGGCGGCGGTTGGCGTCGGCGCGGTGGCGGTGCTGGGCGCGGCGGTGGCGGGCGCGGCGGTGGGCGCGTGCGCCGTTCGCCAGAGGGTCACGACCATCGCGAGGCCGATGCTGATGTTCTCAAACCAGTAGAGCAGGATGACCTCGCGCCAGTCCCAGCCGAGCAGCAGCACACCGACGAGCGGTAGCACGGTGTAGGCAACGAGTGCGAGCAAGCGGTTGGCTGACGTCGTCATGGCGCTCGAACTCTAGCCTGCGACGGGCGCTTAAGGGCGACGCACGACCAGCACGACGCCACCGGTGATGAGTCCGGCAATGACGATCGCGATGATCGCCCACATCACGGCGTCGAACGGCATGCCCTCGGAATCATCGAGAGCCAGGTCGGGCAACTGCACGTCGGCGTCGGAGTTTCCGTCGCCCTGCTCGTCGGTGGGCACCGTCGTCTCGGTCGGCTCAGGCGTCGGTGTTTCCGTTGGCAGCGGTGCTGCCGTCTCATCCGTGTCTTGACCAGTCGGTTGTGAGACACCCGGTGCCGGTGGGGCCGGCGGCGCGGGCGGAGGAGGTGGCGGAGCGATGACGCCAACCCACTCGATGACAGCCATGGCCGACTGGATCACGGGTGACCCCTCAAAGAGCCACTCGGCCTCAGCGAGCACGGTGTGGTCGGCCGCAACCGTTGTCGTGACAATGCCCGTGCACGTAATAATGCCGCCCGGCGCGATCGGGTCGATGGGCAGACAGGCGACAACTGAACCGCCGATGCGCACTTCGGTGGGTACAGCCGAGATGTTCCCGTCGTTCGTCACATCAACCGACGCGACGATCGTGTCGCCGACGGTGTCGAACTCGGTGACATCGGTCGACAGGTCGAGCGAGAACTGCATTGACTGCACGAGCGGCACCGTCACGGTGCTCGAGAGGTCAACGGAAAGGCCCTCCCACTCGCCCGACACCGCAACCGGCACCTCGGTTGACCCTGCGTCGAGTTGCTCTTGGGTCACGGCGTGCATCACGACGCACGTGGTCGAGCCTGCCGGTGCGAGCAGAGTGGGCTCTGAGCATCCGATGCCCGCATCGAGCTGAACATCGACAGGCCCACTGTTCGTGACGACGAAGGAAAAGGGCACCGCGACACCCGCGGTATCGACCGCAACAGGCACGCCGTCTGAGCTCGCCGATAGCTCGGGTGTCACATCAACCACCGTGGGGCCGATGAAGCTGAAGCCCTCGCGAAGGGAGGTGCCCGTGGCGTCATCATCACCGACGATGACAACCATGCGCGAGATGAGCTCGCCCGAATAGCCGATCCAGCGCGTGGTGTTGTTGCCACAACCCCTGAAGGTTCCGCCACACAGCGACTGGTCAGCCGCACTCGGCTCGACGTTCCACTCGTCGTGAAGATCGCCAGCGGCGTCGTAGACCCGCACGATCGCGGGCACTCCGGCACCGTCGGTGCGCGTTTCGAGGTCGCCAAACCACGCCCCGAATGCGGCGACAGGGCGAGTGAAGGTGAACTCAACCGCATCGCGCGTGCGCTGTTCGCGGCTTCCGCCCTGGATCGCGTAGACGGTTCCGGTGCCGTTTGTGCACCCGTTATTGCCGAGCAGCATGGTGGGGCGTGGTGCTTGAGCCTGCAGTCGACGGCCGTTCGAGGGGCACACGGCGCGGGGTTGGTTGGGCGAGAGCTCGACGAACACCGGGGCCAGCGCATCGGTGCTGTACCGCGCACGCTGCACCGACAGCACCGTGCCCGCGGCGGTCGTCACGATCGCGCCGGAGATGGTCTGACCGGGGGTCGCGGTGAGCACAGCGGGCGACGGCGCCGTGAGACCCGCCGAAGAAAGATCGGCAACCCAGGGTGCTCGCAGGTCGGAGGCGGCATTGCGCGCGACGACGTTGGTGCCGCCGACCTCCGGAGAAGTGAACGGCAGCGCAGCAGCAGGGGCGATTGTCGCGAGCAGGGAGGCAGCGACAACACCGGCGACGAGCGCTGAGCGACCCGCGAACCCAGAGCGATGAGCAGCATGGGGGCGTGCGCTAGCGCGTGCGCGCGTGCGCGTCCACCGCATCGACGTACTCACGAGAATCCTCACAGTTGAGTTCGGGTCTCAAACCTGTCCACCTGAAAACATATCAAGATCCCCCACGATGAGCACGGCCCCGTTCGAGGGACACGCCTCGGGGCCGCCCGATCGAACCGCGGCAGAAGCCTGACTAAACGGAGAGTTCCGGCGCCTGCGCCCAGAGCGGTCCGCCCCAGTGCGCCTCGAGCATCGCCTCGATGCCCGCCCCGACGTCGTACAGCCGCGCATCTTCACGCGCGGGAGCCATGAGCTGCAGACCGACCGGCAGCCCGTCTTCTGGAGCGAGCCCCATCGGCAGACCCATTCCGGGCACACCCGCCAAGTTCGCCGGAATCGTCGTCACGTCGTTGAGGTACATCGCGAGCGGGTCGGCCAACTTCTCACCAAACCGGAACGCGGTCGTCGGCGCACTCGGCGACACGAGAATGTCGGCCTTCTCGAAGCACGCCGCAAAGTCGCGCTGAATCAGCGTGCGCACCTTCTGCGCGCTGCCGTAGTACGCGTCGTAGTAGCCCGCCGAGAGCGCATAGGTTCCGAGAATGATCCGGCGCTTCACCTCGGGCCCAAACCCGGCCTCCCGCGTCGCACCCATCACGTCTTCGACCGTGCCGGTCACATCAGCCCGCATACCGAAGCGCACTGAGTCAAACTTCGCCAGGTTGCTCGACGCCTCCGCCGGCAAAATCAAGTAGTACGCCGCAACCGCATATTCGAAGTTCGGCGCCGACACCTCGACGATCTCCGCTCCGGCACCCGCAAGCAGGTCGAGGGTCTCGGTGAAACGCTGCCGCACGCCGGCCTGAAAACCTTCGCCATCACCGTCGAGCTCGCGCACGACACCGACGCGCAGTCCCTTGAGCGACTCACCCGACGCCCCGCGCCGTGCGGCCTCGGCCATCGATGGCCACGCGTCGGGGATGCTCGTCGCGTCGCGCGCGTCATGCCCGCCGATGACGTCGTGCACGAGCGCAGCATCCAGCACCGAGCGCGACACGGGGCCGACCTGGTCGAGCGACGACGCCAGTGCGATCGCGCCGTAGCGACTAACGCCACCATAGGTCGGCTTCACACCGACCGACCCGGTAACGGCAGCCGGTTGACGGATGCTTCCGCCGGTGTCGCTCCCGAGTGCGACGGGTGCTTCGAAAGCCGCGACGGCCGCTGCCGAACCGCCACCCGAACCGCCGGGGATGCGGGTGAGGTCCCACGGGTTCTTGGTTGGGCCATACGCCGAGTGCTCGGTGCTCGACCCCATCGCGAACTCGTCCATGTTGGTCTTGCCAAGCGGAATCATGCGGGCCGCCCGCAGGCGCGCAACAACGGTGGCGTCGTAGGGCGGAACCCAGCCCTCAAGAATCTTCGAGCCCGAGGTCGAGGGCATGTCGAGCGTGCACAGCACGTCTTTGATGGCGATGGGCACTCCGGCGAGCGCCGGCAGCGCCATGCCCGCGGCACGATCGGCGTCAACCTGCGCCGCGGTCTCGAGAGCAGCAGCGTTCACATGCAGAAAGGCGTGCACGTCACCGTCGACCGCGGCAATGCGGTCAAGGTGCGCTTTCGTGACGTCGACGCTCGAGACCTCGCCCGCCGTGAGGTGCGCGGCAAGCTGGGCAGCTGAGAGCCGCGTGAGGTCGCCGACGCCCGTGCCCGCGCTCACTGCTCTTCTCCCAAGATCGCGGTCACGCGGAAGCGGCTGCCGTCGTGGTCGGGCGCTCCGGCAAGGGCTTGCTCGGTCGTGAGGGTATCGCCGATCACGTCGGGGCGCATGCCGCCCACGAGCGGAATCGGGTGACTCGTCGCCGGAACATCCTCCCCCGCGACCTGCTGCACGGTCGCCACGGCATCGACAATCGCACCGAGCTCGCCGGTCAACTGCTCGATTTCGGCATCGGTCAACGCGATTCGCGCGAGCGACGCGAGGTGCGCAACACGCTCAGGGGTGATTTCAGACATTGCCACTCTCACGGTCAGCTACAAGAGCCTCCAGTCTACTGAGCGCGCACCACCGCCCAGCGTCTTCACCTCAGCGCCCCAACGTTTCGCCCCGCCCGCTCGTCAGATTAGGTAAAGGCCATCGCGCCATAGATGGCCGGACGATCTCGAGAGGTTCCCCATGTCGCACGTGCGCTCCATTCGACCGATTGTCATCGGGATGCTCGCGCTGAGCATCCCGCTGCTCACCGCCTGTTCCGGACTCATGAGCGGCACTTCCTCACTGCACGGCGAATGGGTGCTCAAGAGCGGCAGTGATGCTGACGGGGCGTTCATCGACTCCGTGCAGCCGATCACGCTCACGTTCGAGGGTGATGCCGTGAGTGGTCAGGCCCCCTGCAACCCGTTCAGCGGACCCGTCGTTCGTGGGCCCGGCACCTCGAGCACCGGCGCGATCGAGTTCGGTGGTCTGACGCGCACCGAGATGGGATGTGCCGAGCAAGACCAGAACGTGCTCGAGGGTCGGTTCTTTGCGGCTCTCGAAACGGTCGACCAGGTCTCGGTCAGTGACGACGGCGAAAGCCTCGAGCTGACGGGCGACGGAATCTTCTTGAGCTTCGAACGTAGCGAGAACCGCGAGGGCTAACGGGACAACGTGCGGTTCGCGTAGCGCCGCTCAGGTGGGCCGACACTCGCTCTCGCCGAGCAGCGTGCTGGCACTGTCGCTCACTCGGAAGATCATCAGCTCACCGTTGGCGCTCTCGCCCTTGACCTCGACAACGGTGCCGACGTCGGTGCGCGTCACGCGCATGCCCTGCTCGTTCCACGCTGTCTCGACGCGATCAGCCGCAAGAACGACACTCAGGGGTGCATCTCCGACGCGCAGTGCTGGGTATCGCTCGCCCGCAACCCACAGAGGTATCACGCACTCTCGCGGAGTCGGATCATCGAGCACCTGCCACTGGCCACCGACCAGAATCTGCGTGTCATCGAGGGCGCTGAAGAATCGTTCGCGCGCTTCCTCGTCAGTGACAGCCGAGGCGGGCTGAATCGCGCACCCCGCGAGTGAGACAACCAGCAACCCCGCCACGGCGAGCAGCGCCGTGGCGACCCTGCGCAATGGTCGCTGCATGGGTAAAGGGTAGTCGTCGTCGACGCTCAGGTGAGCAGGGCGAGTGTTCGCCCTGCGTCACGCTGTGACCCATCGGTCACGAGCTCACCTTGGTCGATGCCGATGAGTGCGAGATTGCGCATCGACTCCGTGCCGGGGCTGAAGTACTCGTTGTGTCCGGTCGACGACGCGAGCACACGATTCGTGATGACATCGACCGTGCCGGCGACACTCATTACGCGTGCACCATAGGCGGTTGCCCCGGGGTCGGAGCCAAAGAACGAACTGTTGGGAATCGGATCCCAGGCCGCCTCGCCCACGAAGACATCTCCCCGCACATTCAGGTCGTGGATGCTCTGCGCCGGGCTCCCCGGCGAGCCAATCATTGCGAGCGCATCCACCGAGGTGCTCTCCTCGAGCGCCAGCAGAGCAGCTGTTGAACCGTAGGAGTGGGCGAGTATCGAGATGAACGGTTGATCGGTGCCGCGCAGGGTCTGCAAACCGTCAATCGTCGCGGCGATGGCATCGCGACCTTCGTAGGCCAGATCGAGGCTGCCCACATTGAGCAAGTGAGGCGTCTGATAGCCGATCCACGCAACCGTCGCCACGGTCTCGACGCCCTCAGTGGCACCCGCATCGCGCAGCAACGACAGCCACGAGACCTGTTCGTCGTAGAGCCGAGCAGCAGTGTCTGTCCACTCGACAACATTGCCGCCTACCGTGATGAACATGCCCGGAATCAGATAGCTGACATAGTCGGCCGTCTCGAGGTCGCCGAGCACGATGGTGGCTTTGCCCTCGTCGTGGGTATCGAGGGTGATGAGTGACCGCGGCGGGTTCGCCGTCGCCGGGCCGAGTGCATCAGCGATGGCATAGAGCATCTGCAGTCGGTTCTGATTCTGCGCAGCGATCGAACGGCCTGCATCGAGACCGTTCAGTTCGAGGTCTCGGATCGTCGAGCGCAATTCGTGGCGATTCGCGTCGTTGCGCACCGCGTACGGGATTCCGTCGAGGTTGCCGACGAGCTCGGGCGCGGAGATCGCCAACGTTCGACGGGCTGTGCCATCGAGACCTGCCCACCAACCACTCACCTGTGCGGCGGCCGGAGGCGCGTCGAGCAGATCGCGGACAAGGTGGGGGTTCTCTTCCACGAAGTCGGTCACCGCGGTGGGGGGCATCGCGGTGAGTGCCTGCAAGAGCGGGGCGTCAGCGTGCACGGCCGTTGGACCGTTTTCAAGCGTGGGAGAGGGCCCCGCGACCGTCACGACGGTGAGCGAGGCGATGATGATGGCAATCGCATCAACCAGCAAGCCCTGATTCCCCTCGTTACCGAGGGTCTGGGCTTCCCCCTGTCAGTACCCCCGGCACCGATTCATGCTAGGGGAAAATCCCCCACTTTGGGGGTGAACGGAAAGTTCCACCTCGATCACACGTGCTGCCTACTCGGGGGCCGGCAGCGCGTCGGGGCCCTGCGTCACGAGAATCGCGAACTGCGCGGCATCGATGATGCGCACCCCGAGCTCTTCAGCCTTCGCGAGCTTCGACCCGGCCCCGGGGCCAGCTGCAACGAAGTCCGTCTTCTTCGACACGCTCGATGCGGCCTTGCCTCCCGCGGCAATGATCGCCTCTTGAGCACCCTCGCGCGTGAAGCCCTCGAGCGAGCCGGTCGCGACAACAGTCAGGCCCGCCAGCACTCCCCCGGCCGCGGCAGCCGCACCTGGCCCGGCGTGGCCGGGTGTCGACCACTGCACTCCGGCCTCGGCCCAGCGCTCGACGATCTCGACGTGCCAGTCGACCGTGAACCACTCCTGCACCGCCTCCGCGATGATCGCCCCGACGCCATCGACCGACGCGAGTTCGTCGAGGCTCGCCGCACGAATTGCGTCGATCGAGCCGAACCAGTCGGCGAGAGCACGAGCCGCCACGGGCCCGACGTGCCGAATGTTGAGCGACACGAGCAGGCGCCACAGGGGTTTGGTCTTGGCCTTCTCGAGTTCGTCGAGCAACTGCAGGGCGAGCGCGCTCGGCACCGCAACCGGCTGACGACGGATGCCCCGCGCACGAATCTCGCTCGCGTCGAGCCCCTCCGCCTCGGGCGGGTACTGCTGTTCGATGCGCCGGAAGGGCGACCGCAGCTTTGCCTCACCCTCGTCGTCGAGCTTCGCGAGCCCGGTTTCGGCGTCACGCACGACAACCTCGATGGGGAGCAACTGCTCGAGCGTGAGCGCGAAGAGCCCAGCCTCGGTGATCAGGGGCGGAGCATCCGGAACCTGGGGCTGCGTGAGCGCGGCCGCGCTGATCTCACCGAGTCCTTCGATGTCGAGGGCACCACGGCTGCCGATGTGCTCAACGCGTCCGCGCACTTGGGCGGGACAACTGCGCGCGTTGGGGCAGCGCAGATCGACGTCGCCCTCTTTCGCCGGGCGGAGAGGGGTGTCGCACTCGGGGCAATTCGCGGGCATGACGAAGGCGCGCTCGGAGCCGTCACGCAGTTCGACGACCGGCCCGAGCACCTCGGGAATCACGTCGCCGGCTTTGCGCAGCACGACGGTGTCGCCGATGAGCACGCCCTTCGCGACCACGACGTCTTGATTGTGCAGTGTGGCTTGGCGCACTTCGCTGCCCGCGACGCGCACCTTCTCCATGACGGCGAAGGGCGTTGCACGGCCGGTGCGACCAACGCTCACGACGATGTCGAGCAGCTTCGTGTTGACCTGCTCGGGCGGGTACTTGTAGGCGATTGCCCAGCGCGGCGCGCGACTCGTCGCCCCGAGCTCGCCATGCAGTGCCAACTCATCGACCTTGACGACGACGCCGTCAATCTCGTGCTCGACGGCGTGACGGTTCTCGCCGTGGAAAGCGATGTACTCGGCGGCACCCGCCGCGGTGTCATGCACGCGGAAGTGGGAGCTGATGGGCAGACCCCAGCGCTCGAGCAGGCCGTAGACCTCGCTCTGCGCGGTGACGGGCGGGTTCGGCCAGGCGCCGATGCCGTGCACGAGCATCCGCAATCGGCCCAAACGATCGTTCATGCGGGCCAGCTGATCAGCCGTCTTGCCCTCGGCCTTCTGGCGCAGACTGCCACTCGCGGCATTGCGCGGGTTGGCAAACTCGCGCTCGCCGGCCTCCCGCTGCAGCGCGTTGAGTTCGTCGAACGCGGCTTTTGGAATGAACACTTCGCCGCGCACCTCGACGAGCGCGGGCAGTTCGTCGGGGTTTCCGGCGAGGCGCTGCGGGATGCCCGCCACGAGCAGCACGTTCTGCGTGACGTCTTCGCC
>CAYWZI010000083.1:0-10023 GCA_964462815.1 uncultured Microbacteriaceae bacterium | reverse complement strand
CGGCCGGCGCTGGCGATGTGCCCGTTGCCGCCGGCGCGCACCGTCCCCTTATCGAGAGCCCGCAGCACGCGGCCGCCATCCATGGCACCGACGGCCTCGCCGATCTGGGTCTACCGTCTTCGCGACGCGTGCCCCAGCCGGTGCACGCCGTCGAACTGTTGCGCCGGACCCTGCTCGACAGTGACGAACCCGTCACGATCATCAGCCTCGCACCCCTCACCAACATCGCGCTGTTGCTGCGGTCATACCCCGAGGTCATCCCGCACATCGCGCGTGTCGTCATGATGGGCGGTTCGGTCGGAACCGGAAACGCGACGGCGTCGGCCGAGTTCAACGTCTGGCATGACCCTGAGGCTGCCGCAATCGTGCTGGGCGAAGGTCTCGATGTACTCATGTATGGCCTCGAGCCGTTCTATCGAGTGTCCGTGACGCACGACGATGTGCGCACGCTCGTCGCAGCCGATGATCCCGCTCCCCGCCTCGCCGGCGCACTGTTGACTCACCTCATCGGCATCGACGCCACCGAAGAACGCGTTGCCGACGATCGCGTGGCCATCGGAGACGCGGGCGCTGTGTGCGCGGCCATCGACTCCGGTCCGCTCGTCACGCGTGTCGCTTCGGTCGAGGTCGCCCTCGCACCGGGGCCAACGCGCGGTCAGACGGTCGTCGACTTGCGCACCATGGTGGGTGCCGACATCTCACCGTCGAGTGTCGCGCCGCCCGCCACCGTCGTGCTCGACGTCGATGCCGAACCGTATCGACGCCTGTTTCTCGACGCACTGCTCGGTGCACCCAGCAGCGAATGACCGATCCGCTCGACCTGCTGCGCGCGGCCGTCGGTGATGCCGTATCGACCGACCCGGCAGCGCGTGAGGCGGCTCGTGGCGATAAGTCGGGGCAACGCACCCCATCGCCGCCGCTCGCGGTCGTCACAGCACGGAGCGTTGACGACGTGCAGGCCGTGCTGCGCATCGCGCATGAGCATCACATCCCCGTGGTGCCGCGCGGTGCGGGCACGGGCCTCACGGGCGGTGCCATGGCGAGCGCGGGCGAACTGGTGCTCTCGACGGCAGCCATGACGCGCGTGGTCGAGATCAACGAGGCTGATCAGGTGGCCGTCGTTGAGCCCGGCATCCTGAACGCCGACCTCAATCGCGTTCTCGAACCGCACGGACTCCGCTGGGCCCCCGACCCTGCGAGCAAGGCGATCTCGACCGTCGGCGGCAACATCGCCACGAACGCGGGTGGCCTGCTCTGCGCGAAGTACGGCGTCACGCGGGAAGCCGTACTCGGCCTCGATGTCGTGCTTGCCGACGGCTCCTTCATGCGGCTGGGGCATCGCACGGTCAAAGGGGTCACAGGCCTCGACCTGACGGCGCTCATGATCGGCTCGGAAGGCACTCTCGGCGTCATTGTCGGGGCGACCCTCAAGCTCACTCCCCTGCCGACGGGGCCGGTTGCGACGATCGGCGCGTACTTCGCGACGATCGAGCAGGCGGCCGCGGCCGCGGCGGCAATCACGGCTGCGCGCATCCGACCGGCCGCGATGGAACTCGTCGACCCCTTCGCGCTCGCCAGCATTGTGACGTTTCTCGGTCTGCCGCACCGTGCGCCGGGGAGCGCGCACCTCGTGGTACAGACCGACGGTGAGGCTGCCGAGGCAGAAGCACGCGCGGCGCTGTCGATCATCACCGAGCTCGGCGGAACCGCGGAACTCACGACCGACCCCGACGAGGGCGAACGGATGCTCGCCGTGCGCCGCGCGATGCACCCCGCCATGGAGTCCCTGGGTCAGGTGCTCATCGAAGACGTCGCGGTTCCGCGGTCGCAACTCGTCGCGATGTTCGCTGCGATCAGTCGCATCAGCGAGCGCTTTGGCATTCCGATTCCGACCGTGGCCCATGCGGGCGACGGCAACCTGCACCCCAATCTCGTCTACAGCGGCGACGAGATTCCTGACGAGGTGTGGCAGGCCGCCGGAGAGCTGTTCGAGGCGGCTCTTGCCTTGGGCGGAACCCTTACGGGAGAGCACGGCATCGGAACGCTCAAGCGCCGATGGCTCGCCGACGAGCTCGGCGACGAGCAGGTCGCACTGCAGCGCCGCATCAAGGCCGCGTTCGACCCCCGGGGCATCCTCAACCCGGGGAAGGTCTTCTAGAGCGCGGCGACGTAGACCCCGTTGCGCGAGGTGCCACCGGTGAGGGGGTTCGCGAACGAGACCGTGTGTCCCTGCACCCGCTCGAACACAGCGTGCAAACCGCTCAGAAACGACTCTTCGGGAGGGTCGTCCGACCACAGGGCAAACACTCCTCCGGGCCGAAGGTGCGCCGCGAGGCGGTGGAGCCCCTCGACCGAGTAGAGGTCAGCGTGGGAGGGGTCGAGAGTGAAGGTGGGCGAGTGATCAACGTCGAGCAGAATCGCATCGACGAGACCGGGTAGCGCGAGCGACCGTCCGGGTGCCGAGCGCATGAGCGCGAAGAAGTCGGCGTGCACGAGACGGGTGCGCTCGTCGCCGACGAGTGACTCAGAGACCGGGAGCAGGCGACGCTCGTGCCAGTCGATGACGGCCGGAAGGGCATCCACAACCGTGAGCGATCGCACACGCGGGTCGCGCAACGCTGCCACCGCCGTGTAGCCCAGGCCGAGACCACCCACGACGACGTCGCACGTCGACCGGTCGGCGGGCAGCGCGGCTAGCCCGAGGTCGCTGAGGGCCTCCTCGGCCACCGTGAAGAGGCTCGACATGAGAAACTCATCGCGAAGCTTCACCTCGAAGACGTCGGCATTGATAGCGGGTTCGAATCGTCGTCGCAGAGTGAGCTCGCCCATGGGCGTGTGCTCGAAGGCCAGTTCGTCGAAGCGGTGCACTAGGCCACGGGGATGATCACGTACAGCTTGCGAACCGTCTCGTGAACGTGCCAGGTTCCGCGCCAGCCGGCGGGAGTGACGAACAAGTCACCCGCGCCCACCTCGATCGGTTGCTCGCCCTCTTCCACGAGTGTCACGCTGCCCGAGAGCAGATAGCAGACCTCGTGATACCCGTCACGCGTGGCCGTGAAGCTGCCCGGCTCGGCTTCCCAGACGCCTGTTTCGACAGGGCCGGACGTCGCCTCGGTCGTCGACCAGAACGGTGTCGAGCCCTCTCGTTGGCCGGGAGTGAGGGTGGTCGGCTTGGGCGTGAGCGACTCGATCAGGTGAGCGGGCGCGTTGCGCAACAGCACTGTCGTCGACATGCCATCAGGCTAGTGGGGTGCCGACGACGCACAACGGGGGCCCACCGACTGGCGAGCCCCCGAAGCGTGATGCGTCACAGGTTATGCGATGCGGATCATCTTCTTGTTGACGAACTCATCGATGCCGAGCGTGCCGAGCTCGCGGCCCGAGCCTGAACGCTTGATGCCACCGAAGGGCAGCTCGGGGCTGTCGGCGAGCACGCAATTGACGTAGACCATGCCGGCGTCGATCTGGTCGGCGACGCGGGAAGCCTGCTCAGCGTCGGTCGTGAACAGGTACGAACCGAGGCCAAACGGGGTGTCGTTCGCGAGCTGGACAGCCTCGGCTTCGTTCGCGACCTTGAAGACCTGGGCTACCGGGCCGAAGAACTCCTCGTAGTACGCGTCGTTACCGGGGGTGACGTTCGCGAGCACGGTCGATGAGAAGAAGTTGCCGTCACGCGTTCCACCGGTGAGCACGGTCGCCCCGCCCTTTACAGCGCGCGTGACCTGGTCTTCGAGACCCTCGGCCGCCGACGATGACGACAGCGGGCCATACGCGCCACCCTCGATCATCGGGTCGGAGGCCTGGGTGCTCGACATCCCAGCAACGAACTTCTCGAGGAAGGCGTCGTAGAGGTCTTCCACGACGATGAAGCGCTTGGCGCCGTTGCACGACTGGCCGCTGTTGTCGAGACGCGCGTTGACCGCCATCTCGACCGTTGCGTCAAGGTCATCGGTGCTCAGGAGAATGAAGGGGTCGCTGCCACCGAGCTCGAGAACGACCTTCTTGAGGTGACGGCCCGCCTGCTCAGCGACGGCGGCACCGGCACGCTCGGAGCCGGTCAGCGAGACGCCCTGCACGCGCGGGTCGGCGATAAGGGTGCCGATCTGGTCGGTCGTGGCATAGATGTTCGTGTAGGCACCCACCGGGAAGCCAGCGTCGGCAAAGATCTGGTGGATCGCTTCGGCCGACGCGGGGCACTGCGCGGCGTGCTTGAGCAAGATCGGGTTGCCGAGAATGAGGTTCGGGCCCGCAAAGCGCGCGACCTGGTAGTACGGGAAGTTCCACGGCATGATGCCGACGAGAACGCCCATCGGGCTCTTGCGAATAAACGCGGAGCCTTCGCTGCCCTCGGCGAGCTCGATCGGCTCGTCCTTCAGGAGCGCGGGACCATTGTCGGCGTAGTACTGGTAGATGTCGGCCGAGAAGTCGACCTCGCCGAGGGCGTCGCCGATGGGCTTGCCCATCTCGCGCACGATCGTCTCGGCGAGGTGCTGCCGGCGTTCGCGGTGAAGGTCAGCGACCGTGGCGATGAGGGCGGCGCGCTGCTCGACGGTGGTCGTGCGGGCCCAGTCGCGGTAGGCGGCGGCCGCCCCGTCGAGCGCCGCAGCGATCTCGGCGTCGGTCGCGGTCGGATACGTGGTGAGCGTCTCCCCGGTCGCGGGGTTGATCACTGCGTACTTGCTCATGAGGCTCCTTGAGAGATCGACGGTGCACCACGAGACGTCGCGCGTCAGGCCAGCGCCGGTGCACACCTTTCGCTCAGCCTAGAACGACGAGAGGTTCAGGCGCATCGCCAAGCTGGAGATTCGCGGCTGATTCTTCGCCGCGCCGTACAGTGCCCTCGCGAACGCCTACAGTGGCGTGCATGAGGTCTGACAGCCGATTCCGGCGTGCGATGAGTCGCGCGCGCGTCATCATCGGCGAGCTCCTTGCAGGAGCCATGCTCGTTCTTCGCGGATTCGGGTTCTGGCGGGTTCGACCAGGCGTCATGATCCTCGGGATGGTGCCTGCCGTGATCGCCGGGGCCATCATCGGCGCCGTACTCATCACGATCGGACTCAATGTCGAGTCGTTCGCCACGACCCTCACGCCCTTCGCGAATGCGTGGGGCGCGAACGAGCGAAGCCTGCTGCGGACGTTCCTCGCGATCGTGCTGCTCGGAGGAGCCATCATTGGCACGATCTACACCTTCACCACCCTCACGCTGCTGATCGGTGACCCCTTCTACGAGCGTATTTGGCGCGCCGTTGAGAGTGAACTCGGTGGCTTCACCCCCACCCCCGTGCGCTTCTGGCGATCGTTCGGCGATGGCATCCTTCTCGTCGTCACGGCCATCGGCTACGGACTCACGACCTTCGTGGTCGGTCTCATACCCGTGGTGGGCTCGGCGACGGCGACCGTGCTCGGCCCGACCCTCGCCGGACACCTGATCGCCCGCGAGCTCGGAACCCGGCCGTTCGAGGCGCGCGGAATCACGGCGGGCGAACGCGTCGCGCTTCTCCGTGGCTCACGGGCACGCGAGCTGGGTTTTGGAGTCATGACCCAGTTGCTCTTCCTCATTCCCGGCGGCGCCATTGCCACGATGCCGGCAGCCGTGGTCGGTGCGACGCGGCTCGCCCGCCATGTTCTCGAGCGCGCGGAGAACGCAGCGCGCGACGCGGCAGAATAGCTATCGTCAGAGAGGACACCTATGACCGACTCCCCGCTCGATCTCATTGGCTTCGATGCCCTCCTGAGCGATGACGAGCGAGTCTCCCGCGACCGTGTACGCGCCTTCGTCGACCAGTACGTGCGGCCGTCCATCGCCGAATGGTACGACCGCGGCGAGTTTCCGCGCGAGCTGATCGCGCCGATGGCGGCGGCGGGCCTGCTCGGAATGCACCTTGACGGGTACGGCGGAGGCGGCCGATCTGCGGTCGAATACGGGCTCGCCGCAGCCGAACTCGAGGCCGGAGACAGCGGCATTCGCACCTTCGTTTCGGTGCAGGGCTCCCTCGCGATGACGGCAATCCACTCGTTCGGCTCGGAAGAACAAAAGCAGCAGTGGCTGCCCGGCATGGCTACCGGAGAGATCATCGGATGCTTCGGCCTCACCGAACCGAATGCCGGAAGTGACCCGGCCTCGATGCAGACGCACGCACGCCGCGACGGTGACGACTGGGTCATCACGGGGTCGAAGCGCTGGATCGGCCTCGCGTCAATCGCCGATATCGCGGTGATCTGGGCGCAGACGGAGGCGGGCATCCGTGGGTTCATCGTGCCCACCGACATCGCAGGATTCACGGCCACGCCGATTGGGCAAAAGCTGTCGATGCGGGCGTCGATCCAGTGCGACATCGCGCTCGACGACGTTCGCGTTCCGGCAGACGCCCAGCTACCCGGTGCCGAAGGACTCCGAGGTCCGTTTACGTGCCTCAATCAAGCGCGATACGGGATCATGTGGGGCGTCATGGGCGCCGCCCTCGACAGTTATCGGGTCGCGCTCGAGTATGTGTCGCACCGCGAGGTGTTCGGGAAACCCGTTGCCTCGTATCAGCTCACGCAGCAGAAGCTCGTCGACATGGCGCTTGAGATCGACAAGGGCTTCTTGCTCGCCCTGCAACTGGGCCGGTTGAAAGACGCGGGGAAGCTCCAACCGCATCAGATCTCGGTCGGCAAACTCAACAACACTCGGGAAGCAATTGCCATCGCGCGCGAGGCTCGAGCGATGCTCGGGGGCAACGGCATCACGCTCGAGCACTCTCCGCTTCGCCACGCGAACAACCTCGAATCGGTGCGCACGTACGAAGGAACCGACGACGTACACACGCTGATTCTGGGCAACGCCATCACCGGCATCGCGGCGTTTCGCTAGTCGTCCTCGACGCGCGTCGCGCGTCGCTGGCGGCGCACCACGATGAGCAGCAAGACGAGAGCGACAACCTGTGCGGGCACCGTGACCGCGGCGATCGCGACCGCGTGCGGGTAGAGCGCACCGGCCAGCACGGCCCCGGCGAACGTTCCGGCCCCTTGGAAGAGTGCGAACACGCCGTAGGCCGTGCCACGTCGAGGTGCCGCCACAAGGTCAGCCACGAGAGCCTTGACGGTGGAGTCTTGAACGCCGACCGCAAAGCCCCACAGCACGATCCCCACGAGAGCGGCGCCGACGCTGTCGGAAAGCGTCAGGAGGGGAACACCGGCAGCAAGTACCGGAACCACGAGGAGCGAAGACCCTCCCGCGCGATCGTACAGTCGGCCCGTGACGAGCGCAGCAACAGCCCCCGCTGCCATGCCGAGCGCAAAAACCAGAGGCACGGCCGCGAGAGGTACGAGGTTTGCCTGGGTCAGGTGGAAGGACATGACGCCAAACCCGATGAGTCCGAGGGCGGTGAGTGACGTGGAGGTGGAGAAGAGCAAGAACGTGATGGGGAGCCGCGCGATCGACTCACGAACGGAGGAACGTGAACTCACTGACGCCACAGCCGGCGCGGAGCGTGCTGGTGGTGACTCCGGCTCGAACACGCTCGGGTCGGGCACCCGACGGCGCATCCAGAGCAAGAGCGCCATGGCGAGCAGGGCAGGGATCAGCAGAATCGCGAACGCCGGCCACAGCATCCCCGTCGCCGCGATCACGGCAGCCACAAGGAGCGGTCCGCCAAACGCGCCAATCTGGTCGAGCACTTTGTGCACGCCGAATCCGCGGCCTCGTCCGACCGCATTCGCCGCATACGCGAGCAATACCGTCTTGGCAGGGCTTCGAATCGCCTTGCCGACGCGTTCGGCGATGATCAGAGCGGCAGCAACCGTCAGCCCGACGGCGCCGAGAAACGGGGTGACGGCCAAGAGGGGAATGCACAGTGCCGTCAGCGCGTAGCCAAGGATTGTGGCGCCCCAGTAGCGGCGTGTGCGGTCGACGATCGGACCACTCACGACGCGCAAGATGAACCCGAGCGCCTCTGCCGAGCCCGTGACGAGCCCCACAACGAGTGCCGTCGCCCCGAGCTCGCCCAACAATGGACCGGCTATCGACCGCGCACCGTCAGCCACGAGGTCAATAGCCAGGCTGACGCCGCCAAACCCGATGACGACCTGCCAGGCCGTCCACGCACGGCGAGGGGATGAGCCGGGGTGGCCCGTGGTAGTGAGAGCGCACTTATGGGGATCGTCGGGAGGCACTGACTAGACCGACACTCGCTCGGGCAGCACCGCTGGGTGGCTGCCCGCCATCGTCTCGAGCACGCGAACGACCTGCGAGCTGTAGCCGTATTCGTTGTCGTACCAGACGTACACGATGACCGAGTCGCCGGAGCAGATCGTCGCAAGGCCGTCGACGATGCCCGCGCGGTGTGAGCCGATGAAGTCGGTTGACACCACTTCGGGCGACTCGATGTAGTCGATCTGTTGGCGCAAAGTCGAATGCAGTGACGTCTCACGCAAGAACCTATTGACCTCGTCACGCGTCGTGGGTCGCTCGAGCCGAACGTGCAAAATCGCCATCGACACGTTCGGCGTCGGAACCCGTATGGCGTTGCCCGTGAGCTTGCCCTCGAGCGCGGGCAGCGCCTTAGCGACGGCTTTCGCGGCGCCGGTTTCGGTGATCACCATGTTGAGCGCCGCCGAACGGCCGCGACGATCGCCCTTGTGAAAGTTGTCGATGAGGTTCTGATCGTTGGTAAAGGCGTGCACGGTCTCAACATGTCCGTGAACGATGCCGTACTCGTCGTGGAGCACCTTCAGTACGGGGGTGATCGCGTTGGTCGTGCACGACGCTGCCGTGACGATGCGATCGGCGGAGCCGATGATGTCGTGATTGATGCCGTGCACGACGTTCGGCAGGGCACCCTTGCCTGGCGCTGTGAGCAGCACCCGGGCCACGCCGGTCGATCGAAGGTGCTGTGAGAGCCCCTCCTCATCGCGCCAGCGCCCGGTGTTGTCGACCACGATTGCGTTGTCGATTCCATAGGCGGTGTAGTCGATCGCTGAGGGGTCATCGGCATAGATGACCTGAATGAGAGTGCCGTTGGCGAGGATCGTGTTGGCCTCACCATCGACACTGATCGTGCCCTCGAACGGACCGTGCACCGAGTCGCGCCGCAACAGACTCGCGCGCTTGACCAAGTCGTTGTCGCCACCGCGGCGCACCACGATCGCGCGCAAGTGGAGCCCCGCCCCGTTTCCTGCGTGAGCGATCAGGATGCGCGCCAGTAGCCGCCCGATTCGCCCGAAGCCATACAGCACGACGTCGGTGCCCGCCGCGTCAGTGCGACCCATCGGCTGAAGCACCGAGCGCAGGTAGTCGCTCAAGCCCTGGCCGGCACCGTGTTCATCGAAGTCACCGAGCAATCGTGCGATGTCGAGTGACGCCGGGCCCGGATCGAGCGTGAGAAGAGCATCCAGCACCCGCTTTGTCTCTTCGAGCGGGAGCACCGAGCCCGTCACGTGGTGCGCATAGCGGTGCGCCTTGATGACCCCGATCGGCGACTGGTTGATGAGGCGTCGACCGTGAATCGAGGTGATGACTCCGTGCTCGCGATAGAGGCGACCAATTAAGGGAATCAACTGTTCGGCGAGGGTCTCACGCGCTTTCCATGCTTCTCGCTGGGCGACGACGGCGTCTGTCATGCGTCAACGCTACCGAGCGCGACAGCTCGACGCGTGCCCGACGAACATCGTGGGCGCGTCAAAAAAGGACGTTCTTGCCGATCAGGAATCCTGAGCCGTCGGTGCGTCCGCCGCGCGGCGCCCGCCACGACTCGTCGACGCGGCAGCGCCCTTCGCGACTGCAGCGCCTGTCGCTTCGCCGACGACCTTGCCGTTGATCAACTCGCCGATGTCGATGCCCACGAGGTCTTTGATGATTCGTGTCGAGGTCGCGAGTTGACCGGCCACGTTGTCGCCGAGTTGGTTGGTGCCTGTGCCGTCGGATGAGATGACGGTCATGTTCTGAATCGCACCGAGCGGCTCTGCGGCAGCGCGAACGATCTCGGGCAGCTGGTCGATGATGCGCTGCTTGAGCAGCGCCTCGGCGCGTTCCGCGAGAGCTTC
>CAYWZI010000082.1:0-10145 GCA_964462815.1 uncultured Microbacteriaceae bacterium | reverse complement strand
CCCGACTCCCGCGAAAACGGCCGGGTCAAGCACATCGAGGTCGACGTGTGCGTAGAGCACCGGCTCGATGCCGGCCTCGCGAGCGGCGGACGCGCGTTCGACCACGGCGTCGCCGACCTCGTCGGCGTTCACCCGGCGTATCGACCGCTCGTCGATGAACTCGGCCTCCGCATCGTCAAGGTCGCGCACGCCGAGCAGCAGAACGTCGGCCGCATCGACGACTCCGTCGTCGATGAGCGCGCGCAACACCATGCCGTGAAAGGCTCCGCTGGGCGACGACTCGGGCGTGTTGAGGTCGCCGTGAGCATCCGCCCACAGCAACACGACGCGACCCGAGCGCGCGGCGTGCTCAATGGCGCCGTATTCGACTCCGCAGTCGCCACCGATGACGATCGGTGTGCCCTCTCCTGCGGCGAGTTGACGCTGCAGGCGCTCGCGCACGAGGCGAATCGAGCTGTAGCGAACGATCCCTGTGCCCTCGGCGTCTCCCGCCTCGAGTGGCACGTCGATCTCGACCGTCGCGGCGCTCGGCAACTGCTGACGGATGCTCTGCGCGCCATCCACGAGGCGCATCGCGCGCGACGACCCCGAGCCCTGCCACTGCGGAACCACGACGAAGCTGCTGGTCATGCGCCCATTGTTGCACTGCGTCGAGCAGGCAGCCCGGCGAGGTATGACAGCAGCGCCTCGAGCGGCCCGCGCCGGCGGGCGCGCATGGCCAGAAGCGCGACAACGGCCGAGACAACGGTCAGCGCGACGAAGAGTGGAATGCCCACCTGGGGCGCAAAGAGGCCGGCGGGGCCGAGCGGCGCGAGCGCCGCAATCACCAGAACGTGCGCGGTGTAGATCGTCAGCGGCATGCGGCCAATCGCCACGAACGGCGCGGCGATCACCGCGAGCGCTCTCGTCGTCTGTGGTGAGTCGAGCGCCAGCAGCAGCGCTGCAACAAGCGCGACGGCGAGGCCGCCTGAACCGAGCAACTCCGGCACCGTGCCGCTGTGCGCCTCAGCGGTGACCCCGGGCAGAATCGCGGCTACACCGTAGCCGGCGAAGCTCACGACCACGCCGAGCACCAGCATGACCACGCGTGTGCGGGGTGCACGCAGGTCGCTGCGCGCGCACACGAGTCCGATGA
The DNA here is from genome assembly GCA_964462815.1 of uncultured Microbacteriaceae bacterium. GTDB lineage: Bacteria > Actinomycetota > Actinomycetes > Actinomycetales > Microbacteriaceae > Microcella. The sequence continues at coordinate 9,010 of CAYWZI010000082.1, read as the reverse complement.
TGAGCAGCGGTAGCCACAGCAGGGCGGGGTAGTAGCCGACAAGCAGGTAATCACTCGCGGTCGCCCAGGGCTCGTCCTCCGGCACTCCTGCTGCGAAGAGCCATTCCCGCAGAGCAATCGCGGTGGCGAGCACCACCGCAGCGATGGCGACGAGGGCGAGGCGCGGCAGAAACAGCAGCGGAATCAGCAGCACGAACATCACGCCGTAGTAGTCGAGGATGATCGCGATTCCGCTGGGGAGCATCCAGAGCAGCACGCCCAACGCGATGAGCAGTACCGCGCGAATCAGCAGCCGCCACCGAGCGTCCGAGTGTCGATGAGTCGCGGGTTCGCCACCGCCCGTGACCATGCCGAGCGCCATTCCGGCGACGACAGCGAACAGGATCGACGGGCGCCCATCGACGAGCAACTCGCCTTGGTTCTCCGTACGGGGCCAGGCATGTGCAGCCATCATCCCGATGACGGCGAGCCCGCGAGCGGCATCGACCCCGCTGAGGCGAGAACGAACGGGGGTCGGGGAGGGCGCGAGAGCGCGACCCAACCCCGACCCCGTCATGCAGTTCGCTTACTGGCCGAGTGCCTGTTGCGTGCCGCCCGACTTGAGCGCGGCGAGACGAGCTTCAACCTCGATTTCGACGCCCACGTTCTCGAGCGACTCGAACTGCGCGTCGAGAGTCGACGCGGCGAGTTCTTGACGGCCCATGACCTTGGCTTCTTCGCGGCGGATCTTCTCTTCGAAGCGGCCGAGCTCGCTCGTCGGGTCCATGATGTCGATGCTGCCCACGGCGTCGATGACCTGAGCCTGCGCGTCGGCGATCTTCGCACGAGCGATGAGCTGGTCGCGCTGCGAGCGCAACTGGTCGAGCTTGCCCTTCATGGCCTCGAGGCCGCTCTTGAGCTGGTCGACGATCTGGTTCTGGTTGGTGATCGTCGGTTCGACCGTCTTCGCTTCAGTCTCGGCCTGGAGCTGCTTGCTGAGTGCAACCTTCGCGAGGTTGTCGAACTTATCGGCGTCCGCCGTGCTGCCCGCGGTGCGGAACTCGTCGGCCTTGGCGCTCGCTGCGAGGGCTTTGCGGCCCCAGTCTTCGGCCGCCGCGACGTCTTCGGCGTGGTCTTGCTCGAGAAGCCGCAGGTTGCCGATGGTCTGGGCAATAGCCGCCTCGGCCTCCTGAATGCTTGAGGTGTAATCGCGCACCATCTGATCGAGCATCTTCTCGGGGTCTTCGGCCGAGTCGAGCAGGGCGTGAATGTTGGCCTTCGCGAGCTGGGCGATTCGGCCGAAGATGGACTGCTTAGACATCGATAGTGCCTTTCTCTGGATTGTCGTCGGTTCAGGAATGTGGTCTGGATGGAAAGTCTAGAAGCGTCCGCCGCCTCCGCGGCGGCCGGACGATCGTGAAGACGAGGATGACCGACGCGTGCTGCCGCCGCTCGACGGTCGGCGGCTGCTGGACGGGCGGCCGCCGCTGGAGCCGAAGCGAGGTCGGCTTGATCCGCCGCCACCTCCGCCACCGCTCAAGAGCCCTCCGATGAGGCCGCCCACGAGAGCATCGCTAACGCCGCCCCCGCCGCCGCGGCTCACGCCACCCACGAGACCAGACGGGGCCATCGCTGCGCGAACATCACCTTCCGCTGTGGTCATCGCCTGACCGGCGAACTCCAGAGCGCGCTGAGCGGCGTCGAGTGCGGCGACGGGGTCGGTCGCACGCGAGCTCGATGCGATGCGCTCTTGCGCTTCGGCTTCGGCTAGTCGCGCACGCGCCGCAGCTCCGACGGCTCCGCGGTGCTGAGACACATACTCGGTCGCGCTCAGTATGCGGCTGCGCGCTGACGCGAGCGTGCGCTCAAGAGCCGCCTCGGCTTTCGCTCGACGCTCGCTCTCTTCGCGAGCATCCGCCAATTCGGCATCGAGTTCGCGATCGACGGTAATGATGCGATCGAGCGCCGCGATCGGGTTGGTTGCATCGACGCTCGACAGGGCAGACTCGGCAGCCGCGACCGCTCCGGCCAATGACGCGCTTTCGGGCAGAGACGCAGCAGCCGCAATGCCCGATCGGAGGTCGTCGCTTTGGGCGGAGACGGCCGCACGGGCTTCGCCGAGGTCAGCGGCAAGCCGTTCGACGGCGGCCGTCGCGCTCGTCAATTGGGCGAGCGCCAGCTGGGCTGAACGCACGTCGATCGCGGCGTCGCTCGTTTCGCCAGCTTGCTGCTTCGTTGCGGCCTCGGCCAACTCGGCGTCGGCGAGTTCGAGCAAGCGGCGCCCCTGAGTGGGCGTGTCGGCGACGCTCGCAACAGCGGCCGTCGAGTACTCGCTCGTCAGCCGCTTGACGGTCTCTTCGGCAGCGGTCAGGGCCGCGGGTGCCGCGTCGCGCGCCGTGGTCGCAGCGGCGAGGGCGGCGGGCAGGTCTTTCTCGACGTCGCGGAGGGCGTCGAACGCTTCTTCTTGCGCCTCGAGCAGGTCGTCTGCTTCATCGCACGCGGTGATGATGCGCAAGAGCGCTTCACGCTTCTGCTCGTCGGTCTCGGGGTTTTCGTCATCGAGCTCTCGACGTACCCGAAAAGCGTCTGCAACGAGCGACTTCGCCTGGGTAAGGGCGGTGCGAAACCCTTCGGTCGGCGCGGCCCCGAATTGAGCCTCGGCGAACCCGAGCTCTTGCTCACTCGTCGTCAATGCGTCATCGAGTTGCACGAGTCGGCGCGACGCTGTCTGGTCGAGCTCGGCGGTCGACTGCTTCTCGACAGCGGCCGTGACGGGGTTCTTCTTGCGGCGCGCACGCGCGATGAAGAACCACGCGGCGCCGACACCGCCGACACCCAGGGCGATCGGCAGGATGGGGATTCCGCCGCCGCTTGCGTCTCCGCCACCGCCTCCGCTTCCGCCGAGGGCGTTGGTGAGGCTATCGGCGTAGGCGATGATGCCGTCGGCCCAATTGCTGTCGCGAAGCTCGGCGACGAGGGCCTCCTCGGCGTCGCCCAGTTGCGCGTCACTGGCCGGAAACTCGACGCCCACGCTCGTGGCGTACTCCCGATCGCCCACGGCGATTGCCAACAGCGAGTCTCGGTCGCCAAGACCTGACAGCGCGGCTGATTCGTCTGCCCAGGCGAGCGCGTCGACCGAGCCCTCGAACCGCTCGACGATTACCACGTAGAGGGCGGCTCCTGTGCTGTCGAACAGTCGATCGAGCGCCGTCTCGACGCTCGACGCCTGGGCACCCAGCACGCCGGCCTCGTCGAGCACGTAGGCACCCCCAAGGTCGACCGGCGGCGAGGCAGTCGCAGGAAGAGCGGTCGACAGCAGAAGCGCACTGGCGAGTGCGGCAATTGTGCCGCCGCGTGCGATCCGGGGCGACAGCCAGACGGAACGTTGCTCTCCAAGCGACATGAGTGAGCCCTTCGTCGTACGGGGTGGCTGCACATGCCCCCGCGGGCGGCAGTGCGTCGTGTCGCGATTCTAGCCAGCGGGGGTGGCGCCGCGTCGAGCAGTTATCTCACCGTCGCTCAGCGAATCGTGATGGTGACCGGGGACGCGACGAGGGCAAGGGTCCGTTCTCCCAACCAAGACAGCGTTACCTCCGCGAACACCACTGCGTCGATGTCACCGGTCAGCGCGCTGCCCGAGCTGCAGTCGATCGCGCTCAGGCGTACCGGGATCGACCACTTCTGGCCACCAGCGAGCTCCACTTGGGAGGGTGTGCCGTCGACGGCCAGCGGTTCGCTGACGATGATCCCGTCGCGGACGAGCACGCCGGTCGCCTCCGTGGGAATCGTCAGTGTGAGCCGGTCAGAGCCCGAGTTCACCACGGTGACGGTGCCCATGTATTCGGAGCCGACCAGGCCTCCGCTGGGGAGGTCAGAAGAGGAGAGGTTCACCGACTCCCCGGAGTACTTAGGTGCCGCGGATCCGCACACGTATGGCCCATGGACTTGGCCGGTCGCGTCACTGGCGCCACCGTCCTCAGCGAGCGGCGCAGACTCGGCATCGGCCACGCCACTCTCGAGGGTGGCTGAATCGATTGCCGTGATCATCGTCGGCGGGGTCACTGCCGCCACCGCGAGGCCGCCGAACCCCAGCACAGCGACAACCGACAGCGTGCCGACCGCCCACTGGCGCGGCTGGCGTCGGGCGCGGGCAGCGCGGGCAACAGCATCCACATTGATGGCGGATGCTCTCGGAGCGTTCGCGGCAGCGTCGTCACGCAGCGCACGCCCCAGATCATCGAGGCTGGACATGATGCTCCCTTCCGGGTTCGGTGAGAGCAGTAGCGAGCTTGGCAAGACCGTCACTGAGATAGCGCTTGACCGCCCCTGAACTGATGCCCAGGTCGGTGGCAATGTCGTCGACCTTCTGGTCGCCGTAGAACCGCATCACGACGCACGCGCGCTCACGTGGGCTCAGCCCGTCGAGCTGCGCCCGCAGATCGATCCGACGGTCGGTCGCGACATCGGCAGGGTCAGCCAGTTCGGGGGTTACGTGAAGATGCGCGGTCGCGCGCCATCGGGTCGCGCGTCGACCGCGGTCGATGTAGGCGCTCGCAATCGCGCGCCGTACGTAGGCCTCGGCCTTTTCGATGGCGAACCCGTTGCGCAAGCGGCCGAAGGTGGCGACGAGCCCCGCTTGCACGAGGTCGGCGGCGTCATCCGGGTCGCCACACAGCACGTAGGCGTGTCGCAGTAGGGCATCGCCGCGCTCGGCGACGAGGGTCGCCAGCACGGCTTCCCAGCCCTCACGAGCCGCCTGTGCCACAGAACGTGTCCTTTCTGGCGCCGCGCGATCGACGCGCGATTGTGTGCTCTCACCTTCTCAGACGCATGCCGGTCTCATAACGTTGGGGTCCGATTCTCCCGTTCGTGGCGCGACCCTGTCACGCTGTGCCCACGCGTCGAAGCACGGTGGTCGACGTCGACCCTCATTGAATGGAGAAACGCCATGGCTGGACGCGTCAACGAACGAACCGCGAACTGGAGAATCTTCGGTGGGGGCGGTCTCGTTCTCGGCGGGCTGCTGTGGCTCATCGTGACTCTCGTCACCATCGGGGGTGCCCTCGACACGTGGCTGCGCATCATCGCGTTCATCGCACTCGCTGTTGCGGGCTTTATGCTCGCGTTCGGGCAGACCGGCTCGAACGGCGTCGTCGGCGGCTCGGTGCTCGGCAAGCTCGGCTTCGTGGCGTTCGGCATCGGCTTCGCGCTGCTCGCCCTCGTGCCACTGCTCGGCGTCGCGGGCGTGGCCCTGCCCGATGGCCTTGCGACCGTCGGCATCGTGCTGATCGCGATCGGCGGCGTGATCGGCGCCATCGTGACCTACCAGAAGGGCGTCGCGCGAGGCGTGGCGCGCTGGATCTTCTTTGTGCCCGCCGTGATCGCGGTGGTGTGGATGCTCACCACGCTCGGCCTCGTCGCGCTCGCCGGCAGCGTCCTCACGATTCTGCTTGCTCTGGCCTACGCCCTCGCGGGCATAGCGTTCGTGCTCAACCGGCGCTGAGTACTTTCCGCTCTACTGTTGCGCGGCTGCGAGTCGGCTGCGCAGCAGGTCGAGCTGTCGGCTGAGCTCCGGCGGCAGGCGGTCGCCGAAGGTCGCAAAGAAGGCTTCAATATCGTCCGCTTCGTGTGCGAAGGCGATCGGGTCGACGCGGAAGAGTTCGGCGAGGGCCTCCTCGTCGAGCTCGAGCCCGTCGACGTTGAGCGCACCCTCGGCCGGGAGCGAGCCAATGGGGCTCTCGACCGACGACCGCGTCCCTTCGAGGCGACCGACCATCCACTCGAGCACGCGAGCGTTCTCGCCGAAACCGGGCCACAAGAACGAACCATCCGGACCCTTACGGAACCAGTTCACCTGGAACACGCGGGGCACGCGCGCCGATCGACGCAGGCGACGACCGAAGTCGAGCCAGTGTGCGAAGTAGTCGGCCATGTTGTAGCCCGCGAAGGGCAGCATCGCGAACGGGTCGCGTCGCAGCTGCCCGACCGTGCCTTCGGCGGCCGCCGTCTGCTCGGAAGCGATCGTGGCGCCCATAAAGACACCGTGATCCCAGTCGCGCGCCTCTACCACCAAGGGCACGTTGCTGGCTCGGCGGCCGCCGAAGATGATGGCGTCGATGACGACGCCGGCCGGGTCGTCCCAGTCGTCGGAAATGCTGGGGCATTGGCGAGCCGAGACGGTGAATCGGGCGTTCGGGTGCGCGGCGGTGCGGCCGCTCGCGGGCGACCACGCCTCGCCACGCCAGTCGGTCAAGCGAGCGGGAACCTCATCGGTGAGCCCTTCCCACCAGACGTCGCCGTCGTCAGTGCGGGCGACGTTCGTGAAGATCGTGTTGCCCCACACCGCGTCGACGGCGGTCGGGTTGGTGCGCACACCTGTTCCGGGGGCGACTCCAAAGAACCCGGCCTCGGGATTGATGGCGCGCAGTCGGCCGTCAGCACCGATCCATAGCCAGGCGATGTCGTCGCCGATGGTCTCGACCTTCCAGCCGGGCAGGTTCGGGGTCATCATGGCCATGTTGGTCTTGCCACACGCACTCGGAAAAGCGGCCGCCAGGTGGTACGCCTTGCCTGAAGGGGGCGTGACCTTGATGAGCAGCATGTGCTCGGCGAGCCATCCTTCATCGCGCGCCATGACCGAGGCGATGCGCAGGGCGTATGCCTTCTTGGCGAGAATCGCGTTGCCGCCGTAGGCCGAGCCGTACGACCAGATCTCCCGCGTCGCCGGAAACTGAACGATGTACTTCGTGTCGTTGCAGGGCCAGGGTACGTCGATCTCGCCGGGGGCGAGGGGAGCGCCGACGCTGTGAACCGCCGGAACCCAGGATGCTCCGCGCGCGATCGCGTCGAGCGCAGCATCCCCCATGCGGGTCATTGTTCCGACGCTCACGACCACGTAGGGGGAATCGGTGACCTGCACCCCGAAGCGCGCCATGGGAGACCCGATCGGGCCCATCGCGAAGGGGACGACGTACATCGTGCGGCCGCGCATCGCGCCGCGGAAGACCTCGTCGAGTTCGGCGCGCATGGCGACGGGCTCGCGCCAGTTGTTCGTCGGGCCAGCATCGGCTTCGTCATCGGTGCAGATGAAGGTGCGGCTCTCGAGTCGGGCGACGTCGCTTTCAGCCGAACGCGCGAGGAACGAGTATGGGCGCAGGTCGGGGTTGAGCTGTTCGATCGTGCCGTTGGCGACGAGCAACTGTAAGAGGTCGTGACGTTCACGCGTCGAGCCATCGACCCACTGAATCTCGGCGGGCTGCAGGTGGGCGACGAGAGCGTCGACCCATGAGGTCACCTCGGCAGGACGCGGGCGTGACGCCGTGGTAACGAGGGTCGGTGTGCCGTGATCGGTGTCGGCTACGGTCGGTCGGTCGATCAGCGTCATTGTCGTCTCCCGGTTCGGTCATCACGGTCGTGTGAGTCGTGCGTGGCGAAGAAAACCGCCGTGTGTTCATTCTGAGCACCCTTGAGAGACCCTTGCGCCGATATGGAGTGGAAAGAAACACTGTTCTTTCGCTACTGTCAATACCATGAGCGACCTTGTCACCCTGGGCCAACGCATCCGGCACTACCGCGGTGTCGCCGGTCTCACTCTTGATCAGCTCGGCGAACGCGTCGGCGTCGCGGGCAGTCAGCTCTCGCTCATGGAGAACGGGCGCCGAGAACCCCGCGTCACACTGCTGACCTCGATCGCCGACACGCTCGGTGTCGGCCTCGGCGACCTGCTCGATGCGGCACCGCCATCACCGCGCGCAGCGCTCGAGATCGAGCTCGACAAGGCGCAGCGTGCGCCGCACTACGCGGCCCTCGGGTTGCCACTCGTGCGGGCGGGTCGATCAATGCCCGACGACGTTCTCGAATCGATCGTCGGGTTGCATCGCGCGCTCCTTGCGCGCGAGCGTCAGGCAATCGCAACGCCCGAAGAGGCCCGGCGCGCGAACACCGCCCAGCGGCTCCACATGCGCACGCTCGACAACTATCTGCCCGACATTGAAGAGTTGGCTCAGCAGGTCGTGGCTGAGTCGGGCCATGTCAGCGGGGCCCTCACCCACCGGGAGGTCGGCCTCATGGCTCAGAAGCTCGGCTTCGATCTGGTGTACGTGAACGACCTGCCGCACAGCGCTCGCTCGGTGACCGATCTGGATAACGGCCGCATCTACTTGCCACCCGCGTCGATTCCCGGTGGCCACGGCCTCCGGTCGATGGCCCTGCAGGCGATCGCCCACCGACTGCTCGCGCACGAGGTTCCTGACTCCTATGCCGAGTTCTTGCGGCAACGGCTGGAGATCAACTACTTCGCCGCCGCATGTCTCATGCCGCGTGAGCAGTCGGTCGCATTCTTGACCCAGGCGAAGGCCGATCGCAACATCGCCGTTGAAGACTTCCGCGATGCCTTCGGCGTGACCCACGAAGCCGCCGCACTGAGGTTTACCAACCTGGCGACAAGCCACCTCGACCTCACGGTGCATTTCATGCGAGTGGGGGGCGACGGAGCCATTTACAAAGCGTATGAGAATGACGGACTGCGTTTGCCGGTTGACGTCACGGGCTCCACCGAGGGGCAACTGGTGTGTCGCAACTTCAGCTCGCGTGCTGCCTTTGCCCGCACGAACCGCACCACCGAGTATTACCAGTACACCGATACCCCTGAAGGCACCTTCTGGGAGTCCACGCAGATCGGGTCGAGCACCTCCGACGAGTTCTCGATCACTGTCGGAGTCCCGTTCGCCGACTCGAAGTGGTTTCGCGGTCGCGACACGGTCAACCGGCACCGCTCAACGTGTCCCGACCCGGCGTGCTGCAAGCGACCCGATGGCGAGCTCGCCGACCGGTGGCAGGGCAAGGTGTGGACGAGCGCGAAACTGCACGCGCACATCCTGTCGCCGCTGCCGAGCGGCACCTTCCCGGGCGTCGACGATCAAGAGCTCTATCGGTTCTTGGACTCTCACGCCCAATCGCCCGCCGACGCCGGCTGACCGGCGCGGCTCGATGGAGTTGCTCAGCCCGCCGCGGGCGCGGCTTTCGGCAACCG
>CAYWZI010000081.1:0-10258 GCA_964462815.1 uncultured Microbacteriaceae bacterium | reverse complement strand
GAATGATCGGCGTTCGGATCACCCCAGGTAACACGACGGTGACGCCAACCCGGCTTCTCGACGAACTCGCGATGGTCGAGCACGGCCCGGCAGCTCTCGGAATCCTCGATGTGGCGAGGCTCTCGGGGGAGAGCACTCGAGGTGTCTCGGTCGCCTTCCTCGTCGTGGGTTCGACCGTGACGCCTGCACGCCTGCGAAGCGCGGCCTCCGGGTTTCCTCCCGCGGTCGCAGTCGTCGTGCTGCAGTGCGACCCCGATCACGTTCCGGGCCGGCGTCGACTCGGAGGTTTCTCGGTCATTACCCTCGGGTCACTCACTGATTTGCGGCGCGCCATGAGGGGAGGGGACTCGTAGTGCGAGCATCCCGAACCGGCCGCGCGCCGCTGAATCCCGTGACTAAGAAGGCCGTTCCGCGTCCGTCAGTAGTCGTATCGGCATCACTGTTCACGGTCGTTTCGTGGAGCATCATCGCGACGGTGCTGTGGCCGATCTACCAAGACGCCTCGTTCGTGGTGATGGCGATCGTGGCGATCGGCCTTGCCGTGTCTCTCGGTCTTGTTGCGACGATCAGGCGCTGGCCCGCGTGGGGCGTGATCGTTGCGGCGACGGCGGTTTTTGTTCTCGTCGGGGTACCCCTCGCCGTACCGTCACGAACGGTGTACGGAGTGCTACCTGAACCGGAGGGGTTGCTCGACCTGATCGCGGGAGTAGCGCTCGGGTGGAGACAGCTCGTCACGATCGACCTCCCGGTCGGCAACTATCAGGCCCTGCTTGTCCCAGCACTGGTGATTCTGTTCGCCGGCCCTCTGGTGACGATGAGTCTTGCCCTTCGCACGACCATCGGCGAACTGGGTGCTGCCGTGCCTTTGGCCGCGTTTCCGCTTGCGATCGCGCTCGGCGCCGAGCGCGTGGCCTTTCCGATATCGACAGCGATTTCGCTCGCGGTCGTGCTGTTGTTGTGGATGGCCGTGTGGCGTCGGCATCGGCGCCGTGCCGCAGTCGGTGCTGCCGCCGCAGCCGCTGACGCGCGGTCGATCGGCGCGCGCGCGATCGCGACGGCACTGGCTCTGCTGCTGGTCGCGGGCGCCGCGGGAGCGGCCGCCGTCGCCGTGGTTCCACCAACAGCAGATCGAACCGTTATTCGAACGATCGTTGAACGGCCGTTCGAGCCACGTGACCAACCGAGTCCGCTCGCCGCTTATCGGGCGTCGTTCGACCCCGAGGTTGCCGACACCATTGCCATGACCGTGCAGGGAGCGCCCGAGGGGAGTCGGGTGCGCTTGGCCGTGCTCGACAGTTACGACGGCGTGGTCTTCGCGGTGGGGAGCGACAGTCGAGACAGCGCGTCAGGGCGATTCGTTCGAATCCCGACCCAGCGGGATCTCACCGAGACAGCCGGGAGCCGCGCAACCGTTACCGTGCGACTGGATCGACCAACGGGAGTGTGGCTTCCGCTCGTCGGAGAGTTCGGTTCGATCACCTTCGCGGGCGACGACGCGGCCGACGTACGGGACCAATTCGTCTTCAACGCGACGACCGGTTCAGCCGCGCTTGTCGGAGAAACTCGCGCGGGCTTGGAATATCAGCTCGAATCAGTGGTGACCGACGCAACACCGGCCGAAGTCAATGACGTGATCCCGGGCGACGCTGAGGTGCCCGGAATCGTCGCTGTCCCCGAGGCTCTCATCGCGTGGCTGGCCGACGTCTCGCCGGCGTCCGACGCGGCCGGGGTCCGCCTACAGGCGGCCATGGACGCTCTGGTGTCCGACGGTTATCTGAGCCACGGCATCGCCGACGATGAGGCTCCGAGCCGGTCGGGCCACTCGATCGAACGACTCGATGAACTCTTCACGGCGCGGCCCATGGTCGGTGATGCCGAACAATATGCGGCGGCGGCGGCGCTGATTGCCCGCGAACTCGGATTTCCCTCGCGAGTAGTGATTGGCTTCGGCCCGCTCGACGGTGACGCAGAAGTCCGACTTCTCGAGAGAGAGCGCACTGCGTGGATCGAGATTTCGACGGCAGACGCCGGCTGGATACCCATCGATGTTGTCCCCGAGCGGCGCGAACTGCCCCCCGTTGACCCTGACGACCCGATTCCGGTATCACGACCGCAGAACGCGCCGCAGCCGCCGATCGATGATGCTCCACCGTTGGATGAGCTGGCCCCGCCCGAGATCGAGCAAACGGAGGACCCGGCCGGTGACCCGTTCTGGCAGACGGTGCTGGCCGTTGTCCGAGTTATCGCGTGGGTGCTTCTCATCGCGGGACTCATCGCATCACCGATGCTCGGAGTCGTTGCCGCAAAGCTCAGGCGGCGCCAGCGACGCAGAGCCGCGCCTGACCCCACCACCCGGATTCTCGGGGGCTGGCGCGAACTCATTGACGGAGCCCGCGACTACGGACTCGAGGTCCCCTATGCGGCCACTCGCTCAGAAGTCGCTCGCGCAATCGGCAGACCGCAAGCACTTGTGCTTGCTCGCGTTGCGGATCGCGCGGTGTATGCGCCCGAAGAGCCGTCGATCGCTGAGGCCGATCAGGTCTGGGCTGCGGCAGACTCGGTGCGGGCATCCCTCGCGGAGGGCCGCTCGCGACGCGATCGCTGGCGGGCTACGATTTCACCCGCCTCGTTGCGCCGCCGCCCACGAAGCACGCCCGTATCGACAGGGAGCCGTTCGACATGACCTGCCAGCACTGCGGCGCAGCGCTGCCGCCGATCGCCATGTTCTGCGGAGAGTGCGGGCGATCGGTCTCGGCTACTTCGGTGGTTCCGCGGGTTGCGGAACGCCCCGAAGCACCGGTGTCGGCGCACGGTGCGCCGCCGGTGCCCACTGTCAGCCCAGAGCCCGCTGTCAGCCCGGGCGCCTCGGTTAGCCCGGAGCCGGAACCGGCGCTCGAACCGGAGCCGGAACCTGAGCTCGAACCGGAGCCGGTGCGCATCGAGCCTGAAGGCGTTCGTCAGCCGGCTCCAACGCCCCACCCATCCGTGGTCGTGACCCGTTGGTGCTCGGAGTGTGACTCGATCGCCGAACCTGACGACCTCTACTGCGCGGAGTGTGGCCATCGCCTTGCCGACGACACGCGCGTGATCGAGCCGATAGCTGCGCGTGCGGTGGCCGACGTCTCGATTGCACCGGTGCTGCAGCCGACCGTGGATCCCGAACCGGACCCCGAACCCGAACCGGAGCCCGAACCCGAGCCTGCGGCGTTGCCGTTCGGTGACGCGCTCCGCCCGATGCCCGAACTCGATCTCGAAGCTACGAGGCTCGTCGGCCCGCATGAACCCGTGCCCACGTTCGTCTTGCAGTTCAGCACGGGCGAGAGCTATACCGTGGTGGGCTCGGGGCTCGCGGGGCGCAACCCACGACCTGAACCTGGGGAAGTGTTTGATCATCTCGTGACGATCGTCGACCCGGGCCGCTCGGTCTCGAAGACCCACCTTGAGTTCGGTCAGACTGATGGTGTCTTCTGGGTGAGCGATCGCTTCTCCGGCAACGGCACAGTGATCCGCGGTGACGCGGGGGAGCATCGTGCGTGTGCCCCTGGCAGGCGGTATCCGATCGCGCGGGGCACCCGTATCGACCTCGGTGAACAATTCGTCATCGTGAGCTGAGGCTCCTCCCCAGGACCGATCGTTTTGCGCAACTCCGGCATAGTCACGAGACGGCACGTCGCCGGCGGGTCAATGTGGTTCAGTCACCGTACGATGCGCCTGCCGTCCCTTCCTGAACCACCCCGTCCGGCCGCCCGAACGCCGTTTCCCTTCGTGGCTGTCGCTGCCCCGATGATCGGTGCTGTCGTCATCGGTCTCGTGCTGGGTTCTCTGTTCATGCTGCTCTTCGCCGTGTTGGGGCCAGTTGTCGCGGTCGCGAGCTCCCTCGACTCTCGACGCACCGCTCGACGGCACGATCGACGCGAGCTCGAGCGATTCGAGCACGAGTGCTCGCTCTTCGAGCGGGCCGTGCATGATGCGCACGAACGCGAACGCGGCGAGGCAGAACTGCGTCACCCCCTGATTCCCCATTCCTCGAGTGATAGGGGCGAGGGCGTCCGCATCGGGCGAGCGCCCGTCCGAAGTGCTCTTGCCCCGGACATAACCGTGCCTCTCGGCGATACCGCTCACCATGAACGGCTTCGCAGGATGCTTGCTCACGCCCAGCGGAACCCCGAGATGCCCATCCTCATCGCGCGCGGGCCGGTCGTGCTCGACGGCTTGGGTCTCGTCGCCGACGGGCTGGCCCGTCGGCTCGCCCTCGAGCCGGGCGTGACGGTCTACCGACACGACGGCAAGCAGGAGTTGCCGCCGAATGTGCTTGCTCACGCCACGCGGATCACGGCGCACTCGGCGACAGCGATCGACGTTCGCGACGCTCTCGGAGCAGCCCGGCGGGTGCGCCCTGAGTTCGTGACCGATCTGCAGAGGAGTCGGCACGACGCGGACGACGTGGGTTCCAACGGAGTGCCTGACTCGGTGTCATGGCGCAGCATTGAGGCAACGGACCCATCGTCGGCTGCCGACGAGGGTATTCCGATTGGGATCGGGGAGTCAGGGGTGGTGACGATCGACCTCATTCGGTCGGGGCCGCACGCGCTCATCGGGGGTACGACCGGGAGCGGAAAGAGTGAGTTACTCCGGTCGCTCGCTCTCGGGTGGGCGGCCGCCTTCCCACCGACCGCTGCCCAGATTGTGTTTGTCGACTTCAAGGGCGGCGCGACCTTCGCCGGCTTGACAGAGCTGCCGCACTCAGCAGGCTTCCTCACCGATCTCGACCCTGTTCTCGCCCAGCGTGCGCTGCGGGCGTTGCGCGCGGAACTGCAGCACCGCGAGCGCACGCTCGCCGAGGCCGGGGTGCGCGACATTCGAGATGAGCCAAGCCTCCTGCCTCGACTGTTGGTGCTCGTTGATGAGTTCGCGACGCTCGCGGCAACCTTCCCCGAGCTGCACGCAGTCTTTGCTGATCTGGCCGCTCGTGGCCGATCGCTCGGAGTGCACCTCGTGCTCTGCACGCAACACCCCGCCAGCATCGTGCGCGATGCGGTTGCCGCAAACTGCCCAGTGCGACTGTCGTTTCGCGTGACGGAGGCAGCCTCGGCCAGCATCGTGGGTGATCGAGCGCGCGAGCTCCTCAGCGCCCCACCGGGTCGAGCGGTGCTGGTCGATGAACGAGGCACTCAGGTGCTGCAGGTCGCGGTGGTCGAGGCCGATGATCGTGATCGCGTGCTCGAGAGGTGGCGCGAGCATCCGCCTGCCGCGCGCTCGTGGTGCGATCCATTGCCCGATCGAGTCGGCCGTGAAGATCTAACGACGGATGATCGTGGTGGACCTGAGTCAGCGATTGAGCGCATCGTTTTCGGTCTGGCGGACGACCCCGACAACCGACGGCGGGTGTCCGCGGTCTGGCGACCACCAGTTGACGGACCCCTTGCGGTGGTCGGGGCGTCGAGTAGTGGGCGATCAACCGTGCTCGCCGCGTTGGCCCAGGGCAGGGACTCTCTGGCGAGAGTCGTCATGCTTCCTGACACCCTTTCCGATGCCTGGGCGGTGTTGGAGAACCTGGCCGCGCACCCCCCGGTAGCGACCCTGCTGTTGTGCGACCGGCTCGACAGCCTCATGTTGCGGTCGGGCGACCGATCGACCGAGCTGCTTGCGCGGTGGGACGCCGCGGTCGCCGCCCTTCGGTCGACTGGCGGCACGGCCGCGGCGTCACTGGCAGGTTCGAGTGCGGCCAGTTCTCTCGTCACCGGCCGGTTTGAGAGCCGACTCGTGCTGCGATGTGCCGATGCTGAGGAGCACGTGGTCGCGGGAGGGCCACGCGGACTCTTCGTACGATCGGCGCCGGCGGGTCGTGGGTGGTGGCATGACCAACAAGTTCAGGTTGTCGATGCTGATCAGCACTCGATCTCTCCCGAGATCGTCCCCGTTCCGCTGTGGCGGCCCGACGACGATCGTGACACGGTCATCATCGCGTCGGCTGTTGCCAAGGTCATCGACCGAATCGAATCAACGGCCGCTGGTCACCGGATTGTTCGCGAGCTTTCGGCCATCGACCCGCTCTCACTCGAGGGGGCACTTCGCACGCATGACGCGAGTGAACAAGGGGAGAGGGTGGTGCTCGGCCCTCGACTGCTCATTGCCTCACCCGCCGCGTGGCAGGCCGCGTGGGCGCTGCTGTCAGCAGCGAAGGCCCAGGTGCCGATTGTGCTGATCGGCCTTGACGCGTCAGAGGTTCGCACGACACTCGGGTCTCGAGAGGCGTTGCCGCCCATTGACGCCCAGCGCGGCGAGTGCTGGCTTGCCGAGCCGGGGCGTCCCATTGCTCGCGCGCGTTGGTACCCGGTCACGCCTGGAGCAAGCGGGCTGAAGGATGCGAGCGACTAGTCGAGCACGCTCGACAACTCGACCGACGCCATGCCGTGAGCGGTTCCGACCGGTGCGTTCGTGACGGAGCCAGCGTGAGTGTTGAGACCCAGCGCGAGCGACGCGTCGGCCCGCAGAGCGGCCTTCCACCCATGGTTAGCAATCGCCCGAACGTAGGGCATGGTCGCGTTGGTGAGGGCATAGGTCGAGGTCGACGGAACCGCACCCGGCATGTTGGCGACGCAATAGAAGATGCTGTTGTGCACGGCGAACGTCGGCTCGGCGTGGGTCGTCGGCCGAGAGTCGGCGAAGCACCCACCCTGGTCGACGGCGATGTCAACGAGCACGCTGCCGGGCTTCATGCGCGAGACGAGGTCGTTGCTGACGAGTTTGGGAGCCTTGGCACCCGGAATCAGAACAGAGCCGATGAGCATGTCGGCCTGAACGGCCGCCTTCTCGATCTCGAAGCCGTTCGACGCGATCGTGCGAATGCGACCGCTGTAGAGCGCGTCGAGTTCGCGCAATCGCTGAATGTTGGTGTCGAGCACCGTGACTTCGGCGCCCAGTCCTACCGCCATGGCCACCGCATTGGTTCCGGCGACGCCTCCGCCCAAGACGACAATGTTCGCAGGGTCGGTTCCGGGAACACCGGCCACCAGAAGGCCGGGGCCGCCGTTCGGGCGCAGCATGGCGTTGGCACCGACGATCGGGGCCAGACGCCCAGCTACCTCACTCATGGGTGCCAGCAACGGCAAGGCGCGCGACGGCAGCTGCACGGTCTCGTAGGCGATTCCCGTGACGCCGCTCGCGAGCAGCGCCTCGGTGAGCTCTTTCTCGGCCGCGAGGTGCAGGTACGTGAACAGCACGAGCCCATCACGGAAGTAGCCGTACTCCGAGGCGACGGGCTCCTTCACCTTCAGGAGCAACTCCGCTTCACCCCACGCAGTCTCGGCATCAGCGACGATGCGTGCGCCTTGTGCCGCATACTCCGCATCGGCGATCGACGATCCGGCGCCCGCACCGGTCTGCACGAGCACCTCGTGCCCATTGCTGACCAGGTCGTACACGCCCGCCGGCGTGATGGCCACCCGGTATTCGTTGTTCTTGACCTCAGACGGAACGGCGATTCTCATGTGCGTCTCCTCGCGATGAATGCGCGCCGGAGTGATCGCACCGCCGCGCTGCGTTGCCCCTTCAGCGTAGCGGCTCGATCCAATGGATTCCGCACCATTCTTTGCCTGGAAGTGCTGATTTCGTGACATTTGTGTTTCAGAATGGATGAATTGAGCGCTGAGGGGTGCGGGGGCAGGATGCAATATGACAGTATCGACCAACCGCACACACGCGGACTCGGACACCGTTGTACCGGCAATCGCATGAAGGAGCCTGACATGAACCGACCTCTTCCCGAAGACCCGATGATCCGGAGCCTCATTGCGCAGGCCAAACGGGCACAGGTGAGCCGACGCGCGATGCTCGCCGGCACCGGTGCCGGAGCAACGGCACTGGCCTTGGCTGCATGTGCCTCGCCGGAATCCACGGTCGGGCCAGCCGAAGACAACTCGGCTAACGACCCCACGCTCAACTGGGCCAACTGGCCCCTGTACATCGACGAAGACGATGACGGCAACTACCCGACCCTGGTTCGTTTCCAGGAGGAGACCGGCATCGCCGTCAACTACCTGATCACGGTCGACGACAACAACTCGTACTTCGCCACCGTGCGCGACCAGCTCGCACTCGGCCAAGACATCGGTGCTGACACGGTGTGCCTGACCGACTGGATGGTCAACCGCTGGATTCAGCTCGGCTACACGCAAGAGCTCAACAAGGACAACATCCCGAACTCGAGCAACCTCATCGCGAGCCTGCAGAACCCGGCCTTCGACCCGGGCCGCGTTCACTCGCTTCCGTGGCAGGGCGGATTCGCGGGAATCGCCTACAACGTCGAGCGCACGGGAGAGGTGAAGACCGTCAGCGACCTGTGGCGGGCCGACCTCAACGGTCGCGTCACGGTGCTTTCGGAGATGCGCGACACCATCGGCCTCATCATGATGGAGCAGGGTACGCGCATCGACGCCGACTTCACGGCAGACCAGTTCAACGCCGCACTTGATGTTCTTCGCGAGCAGGTGGAAGCCGGACAGATTCGCAACGTGCGCGGCAACTCGTACAGCGAAGACCTTGTCAACGAAGACTCGCTGGCCGCCATCGGATGGTCGGGCGACATCACGCTTCTCAACCTCGAGGCCGGGTACGAGAAGTGGAAGTTCGTGTTGCCCGAGACGGGTGCCACGCTCTGGAACGACAACTTCCTGATCCCGATCGGGTCGACCCGCAAGGCCAACGCCGAGAAGCTCATTGACTACTACTACGACCCTGAGGTTGCTGCTGAAGTCGCTGCGTGGGTCAACTACGTCACGCCTGTCGAAGGTGCCTACGACGCCGCACTCGCGATCGATCCCGAGTTGGCCGAGAACAAGCTCATCTTCCCCGACGAGGCGACGCTCGCCGGTGTGCAGGTCTTCCGTGGCCTCAGTGCGCAGGAAGAGAACGAGTACCAGGCCGCCTTCCAGGCGATCTTGCTCGGCGCCTGACCCGATTTCCCACGCGAAGGAGTACCACTAGGTGACGAACAACGATGTTCCGCAGGGGGGATTCGCTGAGGCAGGGGCCGACCTTGAATTGGTCGGCATCTCGAAGCGATTCCCCGGCTTCACGGCGATTGAAGAGCTTGATCTGACCATCCCGGCCGGATCGTTCTTCGCTCTCCTGGGGCCGTCCGGGTGCGGCAAGACCACGACCCTGCGGCTCATCGCTGGCCTGGAAGAACCGACCACGGGTCGGATTCTCATCGGGGGCCGCGACGTCACCGCGACGAAGGCGTACCAGCGTCCCGTCAACACGGTGTTCCAGAGCTACGCGTTGTTCCCGAACATGACGATCATGGAAAACGTCGCATTCGGGCTCAAGCGTCGCGGAATCGGAAATGCGGACTCCCTCGCACACGAGGCGCTCCAGCTCGTTGAGCTCGATCACCTCGCGGGGCGCAAGCCCAAGCAGTTGTCCGGCGGGCAGCAGCAGCGTGTGGCCCTCGCACGAGCCGTCGTCAACCGGCCTGCGCTGCTGCTGCTCGACGAACCTCTCGGTGCTCTCGACCTGAAACTGCGTCGTCAGATGCAGGTCGAGTTGAAGGACATCCAGAGCGAAGTCGGTCTGACCTTCTTGCACGTCACGCACGATCAAGAAGAAGCCATGACGATGGCCGACACGGTCGCCGTCATGAACAAGGGCCGAATCGAGCAGATGGGTGCGCCTCAAGACCTCTACGAACTGCCACACACGGCATTCGTCGCGAAGTTCTTGGGGCAGTCCAACCTCTTCACCGGCGAGGTTGTAACGACCGCAAAGTCGTCGGTCGTCGTCGACGCGCATGGCACGCGCATTGAGGTGCCGACCGATCGCGCTCAGCGTCACAGTGGCCGCATCACGGTCGGGGTGCGACCCGAGAAGGTCACGCTGCACGACTCTGCCCCGAAGGACGACTCGTCGCGGAACGTGATCGGGCCTGGTCGCATCACCGATGTGTCGTTCAGTGGCGTCAGCACGCAGTACGAAGTGACGGTGCCGCGCCACGGAGCCATCTCGGTCTTTGCGCAGAACACCTCGATCACGACGCTTCACCACGACGGTGATGAGGTCTGGCTGAGCTGGTCGGTCGGCCACACTTTCGGACTCGCTGACGAGGCGGAGGGCGAGCCTGTATCGCGGTTCCACGCCGATCTCGACACGTCGATGATCGCGGTTCAGTCGCGGAAGGACCTCGAAGCGGAACTCGAGGAGGCCTAGGCCATGGCCTTTACCGCCTTCTCGGGCACCGCCCAGGCGGCTGAACCCGCTG
>CAYWZI010000080.1:10075-10303 GCA_964462815.1 uncultured Microbacteriaceae bacterium | reverse complement strand
GGCACTCGCCCGCGCGGGGGTCAGCGACCACATGACCACGGCCGAGATTCGCGCGCTGCTGGACGACCGGCCCGAGTGGCTCGTCGCCGAGCGCGAGAAGCACGCGCCCGGCACGGGCATCGTTCCCGGAACCGCCATCGGCGAGCGGCCGGCGCGGGTTGAGCCGGTCGCGTCTGAGGATGACGACGAGTACGACGGCGAGACCGTTTAGCGAGTCGCCTCTCGCGG
>CAYWZI010000080.1:0-10065 GCA_964462815.1 uncultured Microbacteriaceae bacterium | reverse complement strand
GGCCGCACCCACACGACGAGCAACCCCGGCAGCACCGCGATCAGCGCCACGAGACCGAAGAGGACACTCGCCGCGAGGCTCTCACTCGCCGTCGCCCCCGCGAGCGGCAAGAGTGCCGCGGCCGCACCCTCGCGCAGCCCCCAACCGCTGATCGTGATCGGAATCAGCATCGTCAGCAGAATCAGCGGCACGAGCGTCACGATCGCGGCAAACGAGAGGCTCAGGCCCACGGCCGCCGCCGACGCCCAGAAGGCGATGAGGATGCATGCCGTGGTTCCGGCGCTGAGGGCCACTTGGCGCGGCAAAAGTCGGCGACCCACGAGAGCAATCGCCGCCGTGCGCGACAACTCGGCCATGCGCGGGCCGACGCGGCCGGGCAACCAGCGGGCAGCGAGCAACACGCCGACGACGGCGAGCGAGACGAGGGTGATCGTGGCGGCGAGGCCGAGCATCCACCCGGGCCAATCAAGGCCGCCGGGAATCAACGCCGTGATCGCGATGGACACGATCATCGTCGCGAGCAGGGCCACTTGCCCGGCGAAGCGCTCGACCACCACGGCTTGCGCGGCCACGGTGAGCCCGGCTTGGTTGCGGCTGCGCACGGCGCGGCCGGCGTCGCCGACGACTCCGCCGGGCACGGTCGAGTTGACGAGTTGGGCGAGGTAGTACTCACGCAGTGCATGCCAGCGACCGAGACGCAAGCCGAGTGCGTCGGCGGTGAGGCGCCAGCGGGCGGCGGCGAGCACGGTGTGCAGCGTGAGCGCCCCGAGAGCAAGAACCACCCACCACAGGTTGACGCCAAGCAGCACCTCGAGCGCATCGGCCCCGTCGGCGACCTGCCACAGCAGCACGAGCAGGCCGATCGTGACGACTGCCTGGGCGGTGACGATGAGGGCCCGGCGACCTACGCTTTGCGCCGCCACAGCCACACGATGTCGCGACCGAACGACCAGCCGAGCGCTCCGAAAACGCCAACGATGAGCACGACGGCGACGGGCGTCGGCACCCACGGCGACTGCAGCAGAATCAGCAGAATCATCTGAATGACCGCGACGACCTTGCCGCTGTAGCGCGAGGGCAGGGGGTCATAGAGCCACGGCCAGATGGCGCCCGCGACCCAGAAGAGGTAGCGCGGCAGGCCGAGCAGAATCACGAACCACGGCGCCCCGCCCGAGACGAACGCGAGCAGGGCGAGCACGAGTGCGAAGACCGAGTCGACCTCCATGTCGAAACTCCCGCCGAACGGCGACGACAGCCCTTGCCGCCGCGCGAGCCAGCCGTCAACGCCGTCGAGGCTCAACGAGATCGTGGCGATGACCATGATCGCCACGGGCGCCGACGTGCCCGCGACGAGCGGAATGATGAGCGTCGACACGAACGCCAACCGCAGCAGCGTCACGGCATTCGCGAGCCCCAAACGAGCGTGCCCGTGTCGCGTGCGCAACCGCCATGCGGCGACGGATGCTCCCACGCCGTACGCCGCCACCCCCACCACAATCGGCCACACCCCCGAGCTCGCGAACAACCAGCTGCCGAGCGCCACGACCACCCCGAGCCCCACCGGAGCGAGCACCACGAACCGCGTCGCGGGGGTGTCGCTCGGCCGGAGCGGAAAGAACCGCCCAGCGCGCGGTGAGGCGTCGAGAGTCGTCATGATCAGCCTGCGGCCACCTCGTCGCGCTTCGGCAGCACCCATCCCGCGCGCGGGAAGTGGCAGGTGTAGCCGTTGGGGCGCTTGAGCAGGTAGTCCTGGTGCTCCTCTTCGGCGTGCCAGAACGGTGCCTCGGGCTCGATCGTCGTCACGGCGGGGCCCGGCCAGAGGCCCGAGGCGTCGACGTCGGCGATGGTCTCGCGCGCGACGCGCTCTTGCTCGGGGCTCAGAGGGAAGATCGCCGAGCGATAGCTCGAGCCGATGTCGTTGCCCTGGCGGTTGAGCGTCGACGGGTCGTGAATCTGGAAGAAGAACGCGAGCACCTCGCGGTAACTCGTGACCGTGGGGTCGAACACGATCTCGACTGCCTCGGCGTGGCCGGGGTGCTTGCGGTAGGTGGCGTGCGTGTTCGTTCCGCCCGTGTAGCCGACGCGCGAACTGACAATGCCCGGCTGGCGGCGAATGAGGTCTTGCATGCCCCAGAAGCAGCCGCCGGCGAGCACGGCCGTCTCCATGCCGGGGGAGCGCGTGATCGCGCCAGAGTCAACAGAGTTGGTCATGATGCGTCCTTCGTGAAGAGCGGCAGAAACTCACCGTAGCCTTCTGCCTCGAGTTGGTCGACCGGAATGAAGCGCAGCGATGCGGAGTTCATGCAGTACCGCAAGCCGCCCGCCGCGCGCGGACCGTCGTCGAAGACGTGGCCGAGGTGGCTATCGGCTCCGGATGACCGCACTTCGGTGCGCGTCATGAACAACCCGCGGTCGGTCGTGGTCGTGACGGCACCCGGCTCGATGGGCTTCGTGAAGCTGGGCCATCCGGTGCCGCTGTCGTACTTGTCGGTCGAGGAGAACAGCGGTTGCCCCGAGACGATGTCGACGTAGAGCCCGGGGGCCTTGTTGTCGTGGTACTCGTTGCGGAACGGCGGCTCGGTGCCGTCGTTCTGGGTGACGCTGCGTTGCAGCGGCGTGAGGCGGGCAAGGGCCTCGGGTGTGGCGCGGTAGTCGGTCGACACGGTTCCTCCTGAAGGTGAGTCAGTTCACTACGGAGATAAACGTTCGCGCGACCGTTCTGGTTCCGATTGCAGGGAACTCTCAGCATTCGCGGAGGTGGCACGCTGGTCGGGGAGTGTGACGAGCCAGCATCCAATGAGGATCAACGCGAAGCCGAGCCCGGTGTAGATCGTCACTGCCTCGCCGAGAACAAGCGCGCCGGCGACGACCGCGACCGCGGGGTTCACGTAGGTGATGGCCGTCATGCGCACGGGGCCGATCTCAGCGATGAGCGCGAACATGAGCAAGAACGCCACGGCGCTGCACAGCACGGCCAACACGAACACCGACGTGATGACAGGCGGCGACGGAACCTCGGTCGGCCAGCCCCCGGTGATCGCGACAATCGGCAGGTAGATGAGACCCGCGATCGTGAGCGCGGCGGCCATGACGCCGAGGCCAGGCAGGTCGTGCATCCACTTCGACAAGATCGCCGGGCCGACCGCGTAGCCCACGACGGCGACGCCGATGAGGGCGACGGC
The DNA here is from genome assembly GCA_964462815.1 of uncultured Microbacteriaceae bacterium. Classification (GTDB taxonomy): domain Bacteria; phylum Actinomycetota; class Actinomycetes; order Actinomycetales; family Microbacteriaceae; genus Microcella. Next base: position 6,883 of record CAYWZI010000080.1, on the reverse strand, counting down.
CCCGAGGTCTCCGCCGCCGAGGTCGAGCCCGACGACCGCGGCAACGCCCGCCGTGCCTGTGATGAGGCCGAGCACCGTGAGGGCCGTCACACGGTGGCGGCGTCCCATGAGAAACGCAACACCAATCGCGACGAGCGGGATGCTCGCGAGCAGCAATCCTGTCGTTGAGCTCGGCAGGCTCACCTCGGCCGCGTTGAGCGCATACCAGGGCAGCACGATCTCAGCGATCGCGAACGCGAGCAGCGGCTTCCACCGGCGCAACACAGGGGCGAGCGCGCGCTGCCGTGCGGCGATGGGCAAGAGCAGCGCGGCGGCGATGACGCAGCGGGCGAGCACGAGGAATTCCGGCGTCAGCTCGGCGACCGCGATCTTGATGAAGAGATACGGGATTCCCCAGATGAGACCGAGCGCCACGAACAAGATGAGGCCGCGGCGAGTCATGGCTCAATCTTTGCGCACGGTCGGAATGGCGATGACCAGCATGCTGTGCGCATGCGTGCGCCATCGTACGCACAGGACCTCCGGCCCTGTCGCGGGAGTTGTCGACCGCCTACTGTTCCGGCATGAAAAGTCGTGGCGCAGGTCTTGTTCTCGTGGCGGCCGCGGTGTTCGGGCTGGGCGCGTGCGGTCCGGCATCACCTGATCAGATTCTCGATCCGATTCCCGCCCCGGTGACCGTCGAGATCGACGAGCTCGATGGTCAGACCGTCGATGTTCCGGTCGAGAGTGTGCTCAACATCAACGTCGGAGACCTTGAGGTCACGAGTGTGACTGCAACGATCGACGACCCCAGCATCGCGGTGTTCGTTCCAGGAAGCGATGACGGCAGTGCGCAGTTCAATCCCGGAGTGCGCCCCGTGGCTGTCGGGCAAACTCGCGTGACTCTGGTGCACGACGAAGACGCGTTCGAACCGGTGGAGTTCACCCTCAACGTCACTCCCTGACTGCCAAGGCCACGCGCGCCCCTCTCGGCGGGCCCTCGTCGTGCTTCGCGACGCGCGCTTTACGCTGGGGGCGTGGTTCACCCGAACAGTCGCCAAGCGCGGGCCGCCCGACGTCGTCGCACAAGGGTCGCCGCCGCCGACAACGACTTGACGCCCACCGAGTGGGCGTTGCTGCAAGAGCTGTGGGCGGGCTGCGCCTATTGTGGCGCGACCGACCGGCCGTTGCAGCGCGATTGCGTGCAGCCGATCGCTCGCGGAGGGCGCTACACGATCGACAACATTGTGCCCGCGTGCGGCTCGTGCAACGCCAGCAAGTCGAACAGCGAAGTCACGAGCTGGATGCGCCGCACGCGCCGCGACGAGCGCCAGTTTCTCGAGCGCCTGGTCGCTGTGCGAGCGAGCCTCACGCCGCCGCTGCAGGATGCTCGGCCCGGCGCATCCCTTAGCGAACCGGAATGACGCGGTCGAGTTCGTACCAAGCGCGATCAGCGCTCATAACAGGAAGCTCAAGCCGTGCACCGAGGGCAAGGCAGAGGCGATCGGCGAGTGAGAGGGGCGAGCCAGGCATCCAGAGGGCTGCCGCAGCCTCCGCGTCGTCAACGGTCACCGCCGCAATCTGAAGGGGATAGCTCAGCAGCAAGGCTCGCGTAACCTCCCAGATGTCGGCGGTGCGAACCTTTTGCGCCACTTCTGACCAGTTCGCGGCGCTGATGACGGCTCCTTGCGCGATCGCGACCCGGACACGTTCAGCACCGGACTCGCCCTGCAGATAGGCAAGCAGCGCGGAGGAGTCAACGACGATCACACTGCGCCAGTCATGACGCGACGGGACGTGAAGACGAGTCGTCGGCAGCTTCACGCCGACGATCGGCAAGCAGGTCAGACAGGAGATCGATACCCGAAAGCCGCGCCCGAACAAGACGCTCAATCGACTCTTGGTCGGCCAAGAGCACGCCGAGTTCAGTGTCGAGGGCAACCAATGTGGAGCCCTCGACCCACTGGTGCCGGGCTCGGATACTAGCAGGCACGACGACGCGACCTTTGTTTCCCACCTGTACGGCAAGAGTGTCACTCATGGTGCAAGAGTACCACTGTGGCTCAGCGAACCTCGCGGCGCAGCACGAAAAGGTACGGGCGCTCGAGCCCGCGCATGTCCATCGCGCCGATAAGCGTGTCGGCGTCGACGGCGCGAAACACGTCGATGATCGGCAACTGGTCGTAGCTCATCGCGGCCGTCACAACGCCGCGATACTCAACGAGGCGCAGGCGCGCGCGGGGCTTGCGGGTCGTGAACAGGGGCCGCAGCGTCCCGAACGCGATCGCCGTTGCCCGCCCCAGAAAGCGCTGCCCGTGGCGAGCGGCCAGCCCGATGGGCATGCGGCCCGGGTCGATGCTGACGAGGCGCCCGCGGCTTGCGGCGAAGACGAGTGGATGCCCGTCGTTCGCACTCTCGAACCGCTTGCCGTGCCATCCGACGTTTTCGAGTAGCCCGTCGAACGCGCTGCCCGTCGCGATTCCGCTGCCGCGCCACGCGCCAATCATCGTCTCGATCGTGACGGGGGAGAGGGAGTCAAAGAAGGCCAGGGCGTCGTCGAGGTCGCAGCCCGGTTCAAGGCGGGCGAGCTCGGCGAGGGGATCACTCGGGGTCATGACGGGTCACTTTCGGTGCCTGATGTTTCGCCGATCTTCCCGCTTGAACGATGTTCACGCAAACAGCGAGAATCTGTCCACCTCCTCCGGATAAGCTCGGCTCATGGCTCGCGTCATTGCCCCGCTGATCGCTCTCGTACTCGGCCTCTGTGTGCTCGCGGGTGCCGCCGGCGCCGCCCTTGCTCCGTTCGCCGTACAGCTCGTTCAGCTCGCCTCGAGCGAGACAGAAGCTTTCGACAACATCGGCGTTGAGCGGGCTGATGGCCCCCAAGCGCCCACCGAATTCGACGAAGACTTCGGCGAGGTAGAGGTCTACGACGTTCTCGCCGACGGCACTCTGGACCCAGCCGCTACCGGTGTTGCCGCCGATGTCTGGGACCAGTTCGTGCGCATGGTGGGTGCCGACGTGGCGGGTGCGTCGATCATCCAATACCGGGCTGGCGATGCGCCCACCAGCGACACGCTTGCCTACGTGTATCAAGACCTCAACCCGCAGTATTGGACCCTTGCCGTCAACCTTGCGACCGCCGATGACCCGCAGTTGCTCATGGCAACGCTCATTCACGAGTACGCGCACGTCTTCAGCTTCGCCGCGGACGATTTCGACCGAAAGGCGACGTCGTGCGACACGCTTGCACTGGTCGAAGGATGCGCCTTTACCGATAGCTACCTCTACGAGTTCTACGAGGAGTTCTGGACGGGTTACTCCGACGCCGTCGACGTCGAGAATCTCGATGCGGATGCCGCGTGGGAGTTCTACCAAGCGTATGAAGAAGACTTCGTGAGTGACTACGCGGCGACCAATCTGGGGGAGGACTTCGCCGAGTCGTTCATGACGTTCGTGATCGAGGACTCGTTCGACGGCCCGACCGTTGCCGCGCAGAAGCTGCGGTTCTTCACCCAGTACCCCGAACTCGTCGAGCTGCGCGAGCACATCCGCGACGAGCTCGGGGTCGAACTCGGTCTGCGCTGACAAAGTGATCGATGCACCCTGAAGGTGCACTGAGTGAATCGACATCGGCGCATGAAAGCCTGTAACGTAAGTCGCCTATCGCACCCTTGGAGGCGTCGAACCCGCTGTGGACCATAGGCCCGCACCACTGAGCTGTACCCCGTGCACCGTGATGGTGCCTCGATGATCGAGCCCGTCATCACCCTTCTGATCGGCATCGTGCTGATTTTGGCGATCATTGCCGCCAACGGCTACTTCGTGGCGCAAGAGTTCGCGTTCATGTCGGTCGACCGCACGCGACTGGCCGCTCGCGCGGCCGACGGTGACGCTGCCGCCGCACGCGCACTGAAGGTCACGAAGCGCACGACGTTCATGCTCTCGGGTGCTCAGCTCGGCATTACCGTCACGGGCCTCTTGGTCGGATTCGTCGCCGAGCCGCTCGTGGGCGAATCGCTCGGCATTCTGCTCGGTAGCACGGGCATCGACCCGGTCGTCTCGATCACGGTGGGCACCGTGCTGACCCTGTCGATTGCGGCGATCGTGCAGATGATCTTCGGGGAGCTGTACCCGAAGAACCTCGCCATCGCGAGCCCGGAGCCGCTCTCGCGCGGCCTCGCGCGCTCGACGCTGATCTACATGACGGTGTTCGGCTGGCTCATCGGTTTCTTTGACAAGTCAGCCAACCTCCTGTTGCGCGCGCTGCGCATCACGCCCGTCCATGACCTCGATGTGAGCGCGTCGGCCGAAGACCTGCCACACATCATCGCTGACTCTCGCGACAGCGGCGACTTGCCGCTCGAGTTGTCGCTCATGATCGACCGCATTCTCGACTTCCCGCAGCGTGACGTCGAGCACGCAATGATTCCGCGATCGCAGGTCGACTGGGTTCGCCCCACCGCGACGATCGGAGAGTTGCGCGCCCTCATGTCGCGCGCTCACACCCGATACCCCGTGATCGATGACGACGATGCCCCCGTGGGCGTCGTGCACCTTGCTGACATTCTTCCGCGGCTCGTTGACGGCGACGACGAGCAGGTCGCGACCCTCATGCGGCCCGCGACGGTCATCCCGACTCTGATGCTGCTTCCGGATGCTCTCATGCAGCTGACCGCAACCCGCAACGAACTCGCCTGTGTCATCGACGAGTACGGCGGGTTCGCCGGCCTTCTCACTCTCGAAGATCTCGCCGAAGAAGTTGTGGGTGAGATCACCGACGAGCATGATCTCGACACGGGAGAGCTCGTGATTCCTGACGGCGATGGTGAGTGGCTCATGGATGGCGACGTGCACCTCGACGAAGTTGAGCGCGCCATCGGGCACGAGCTTCCTCGCGGCGATGTCGAGACGATCGCCGGCCTGCTCATCGCTGAGCGCGGTGCGCTGCCCTCCAAGGGCGAGACGGTGGTCATCGACTTGCCGGTCGACCCGGCCGAGTTGGTGGCGAGCGAACCTGTACACCGCCGTCTCGAGGTCGACGTGCTCGATGTCGAGCGTCACGTGCCGACCGAGGTGCGCGTACGCCTGATTGAGTTCACGCCGGGCACTCCCGACCACGAGCAGGCCGACGACGAGGGGGGTGCGCGATGAACGATCCGTTGCTCAACCCCTGGGTCGTTGTTCCAATCACCGTCGCGCTCATCGCGCTGAGCGCGCTCTTCGTCGTCATCGAGTTCGCCTTGCTCGGTGCGCGTCGTCACCGGCTCGAAGAGCGCGCGGCGACATCACCCTCGGCGCGGGCCGCGCTCCGCGGCATGAACGAGCTAACGCTCATGCTCGCCGGTGCACAGCTCGGCATCACGGCGTGCACATTCGCGCTCGGTGCGATCACCAAGCCGGCGGTCGATGCGTGGTTGCAGCCGTTGTTCACCGCCGTCGGTGCTCCCGAGTGGCTGGCCGGCAGTGCGGCGTTCATTCTCTCGCTCTTCATCGTGACGTTCTTGCACCTCGTGGTCGGCGAAATGGCCCCCAAGTCGTGGGCTATCGCGCACCCCGAGACCTCGGCGCTTGCCGTCGGGATTCCGTCGCGCGCGTACATCTGGCCGCTGCGCCCCCTGCTCGTCTGGGTCAACAGCATCGCTAACCGCCTCGTGCGCGCGAGCGGCGTGGAACCCGTGGATGCGGTCGCGATCGGTGGCCAAGACATCGCGACGATCCGGCAACTTGTTGAGCACTCAGCGAAGGTCGGAACCCTCGAGCCGCAGATGCAGCAACAGATCTCGGGCCTCATCGATCTCGGAACGCTCCCGGTGTCGACCCTCGTAACCGAGGGCCGCACGCCGACACAGGTCGCGGCCGGCGCGACGGTCGCCGACGTGCGCGCTGCCGCGCAACGGTCGGGCCACCTGCGCATTCTGCTCCTGACGGATGACCCCGCCGCTCCCGCGGTCGTGCACGTGCGCGACACGTTGCTGGAGGCCGAGAGTCGACCGGCGCGTGAGCTCGCGCGCACGGCGTTCGTGCTCGACGCGCAAACGCCGGTCTACGAGTCGCTCGCGCGAATGCGCGAGCACAGCGTGCAGCTTGCCGTGGTGATCAGTGACGGGCAACTGATGGGCGTCGTCACGCTCGCGGACATTCTCACGCGCGTGCTGCCGGCGCCGGCGAGCCTCTGACGAGCGGTTAATTGAGCTCGAGTCGCATGACGAGTCGTCGCTTGGTCGGGTGCGAGACCTCGACGAACCCGGCGGCGGTGAACGCGCTCACCGGGCCGACGTTCAACTCATCCCAGGTGATCTCGGCGCCGCCCGTCAGCATCGGATACCCCTCGATGGCGCGAGCGCCGCGCGCTCGAGCGTGGTCGACGGATGCCCGCACGAGGTCGTGCGTCAGGTGCCGGCCGCGAAACCCGCGCCTCACGACCAGACACGCGATGGCCCAGACAGTGTCATCGTCGACACTCTCGTGCCGCCCGGCCCAGGGAACGGGCGAGCCGCGCAGGCGTCGGAAGGCGGAGCGAGCATCCACCGCCGCCCAGCCCGCTGGTTCGTCGTCGACGTAGGCCACGACGCCTGCGGTCGCCTGGGGCGAGCGGTCGGCGGGGGCGATAGGGGAGTCGCACCCGACCGCGTCGCGCAACACGGCAGCGCGCTGCTCGACCGGCAGGGCGTACCACTCGCGGTCACCCAGCCGTTGACGTGTGCACTGGCAGCGCCCGGCCGTGCCCGTGAGGATCAGTTGCAGGTCATCCCAGCTCGCCTCGTTGGCCGGCACGATGCGAATGCTCGACTCGCTCATGCGCGTCAGGCTACCGCGCGGCAGGGTGCCGCCCGCCCGCCGATAGGCTGGAGGGGTGTCCAAAGTCTTGACCTCCCTGCCCGTCGGCGAACGCGTCGGCATC
>CAYWZI010000079.1:0-10357 GCA_964462815.1 uncultured Microbacteriaceae bacterium | reverse complement strand
GCGCGGTCGACGAGCGTGCTCGTCTCGGTCGACCTCGGGCAGCACGTGGTCGACGACTCGGTGGGCAACACCACGGTGCTGCCGAGCATCTTGCTGCGGCCGGTCGACGGAGACGGACCGACGATCATTGGCGTGCATCCGGTCGCTCCGCTGCCGGGCGAGCTCGCGAATTGGCGCGCCGACCTGGCCTGGGTCGACGAGGTCTGCCGAGGTGAGAACGTCATCATGGCCGGTGACTTCAACGCGACCCCCGACCACTTCCGGGTCATCGACTCGTCGGCTGGCGCCGCCGGACTCGGCATGGGCGACTGCCTCGCCGCGAGCCTCACCACCAGCAACGGTGCCGTGGGCACCTGGCCGACCCGCTTGCCGCCCCTGCTCGGAGCGCCGATCGACCACGTCATGACGACTCCCGACATCACCGTGACGGGCTACCGCGTCATCACGTCCGCCGACGACGCGGGAAGCGACCACCGGCCCGTGGTGGCGCGGCTGATTCTGCCGTAGGGCGCGCGCGGGGCATCCGGTGCCCTCATCGACGGTCGGTGCGAGAATGGGCGCATGGCTGACTCCACCGCTTCTGGTTCTTCTTCCCTCGCCGAGACCGCGTCATCGACGGATGCTCCGCGCGCGACCGAGAACCGCTCGACCACCCCGGCGAGCGAGCGCTTTCGCACCTACATTTCGAGCGGCTGGGCTGATCGGCCGACGTCGGGGGCCTCGGAGCGTCCGGTCGCCGCACGCGCCGCCGCACGCCGCGCGGCCGTGTCACGGCTCTACCCGGGCGTGCGCCTGGTGATCCCGGCCGGCCCTGCGAAACAACGCTCGAACGACACCGACTACCCCTACCGCGCGCACTCGGCCTTTGCGCACCTGACCGGGTGGGGCAGCGACACAGTCGCGGGCAGTGTGCTCGTGCTCGAGCCCGTCGGCGACGTGCATGAAGCGACCCTGTACTTTCGCGAGGCCGCTGGGCGCGACTCGGACGAGTTCTATGCCAACCCCGAGATTGGCGAGTTCTGGACAGGCCGGCGCCCCTCGCTCGACGAGGTCGCGGTTGACCTGGCACTGCCGACGACGAGTCTCTCGCAACTGGACGGTTTGCTCTCGGCGCTCGACAGCGGTACGTATGGCGAGACGCTCGTGGTGCGCGAAGCCGACCCCGCGCTGACCGACCAGCTCGACGGTGGCCGCCTGCTGGCCGGCGCGTCCGAAGTGGACACCACGCGCGACGACGAACTCGCCCGCGACCTCAGCGAGCTGCGGCTCGTGAAAGACGAGTTCGAGATCGCCGAAATGCGGCGCGCCGTCGAGGCCACCCGCCGCGGCTTCGACGACATCATCGCCGACCTGCCCGCGATCATCGCCCACCCGCGCGGCGAGCGCCTCGTCGAAGGCACGTTCAACCGTCGGGCGCGCGCCGAGGGAAACACGGTCGGATACGACACGATCGCGGCGAGCGGGCCCCACGCGTGCATTCTGCACTGGACCCGCAACGACGGCCCCGTCGTTCCGGGCGACCTCGTGCTCATCGACGCAGGCGTCGAGCTCGACAGCTACTACACCGCCGACATCACCCGCACACTGCCCGTGTCGGGGCAGTTCACCGACGTGCAGCGTCGGGTGTACGAGGCCGTGCGCGAGGCGGCTGACGCGGCGTTCGCGATTGTTCGGCCGGGCATCCGGTTCAGAGAAATTCACGCGGCGGCGATGCAGGTCATCGCGGCGAAGACGGCCGAGTGGGGGCTGCTGCCAGTGCCGGCCGATGAGAGCCTCGCGCCCGACGCGGGCTACCACCGCCGCTACATGGTGCACGGAACCTCGCACCACCTCGGCCTCGACGTGCACGACTGCGGGCAGGCGCGGCGCGAGTTCTACATGGACGGTCTCGTCGAGGCCGGCATGGTGTTCACGATCGAGCCAGGCCTGTACTTTCAGCCGGATGATCTCACTGTGCCGCTCGAATACCGCGGCATCGGCGTGCGCATCGAAGACAACATTCTCGTGACGGCGTCGGGTGCTGAGAACCTGTCGGCGGGCATTCCGCGCACGGCTGACGCTGTTGAGGAGTGGATGCGGGCTCGCTAAGCCCGCCCCTCCCCCGGCGCAGCGGCCTTTCCCCGCACGGCCCAGCCCTAGCCCGGTGCCGTGCAACCGCGCCGCGCCGCCCAGCTCCACGCCCGCGCCCCCGCGCCGCGCCCCCCGCACCGTCCGGCCCTCCTCCCCAGGTGGTGCGGCCAAGTACTTATCCCAAGATTTCCTCAGACTCTTGATCGAACATACGTTCGATGGAAAAGTTGCAGCATGACCGCACCCCGCCCGCTCGAACACCTCGCCACCGTCGTGGCTGAGCTCGAGCGCGCGCCCCTCGACGCATTCGCCCTCCGCGACCTCGTCGACGACGACCTCCTGGCAGCGACTGAACTCGGTGCGACGGCGCGGCGCCTACTGGATGCCCGCACAGCCCTCCTCGCCGGCGAACTCGCCCGCCGCTCACGCCCCGAACTCGCCCACGCCGGGCTTGCCCAGCGGCTCGGCCACCGCACGGTGGAAGAGCTCGTGCGCGTCACGACCGGAGAGTCGCGACGCGACGCGGCCACAGCGGTGAATGCGGGGCGGTTGCTGGTCGGCTTCGAGAGTGCAGTCAGTGCCGATCCGGGTGCCTCGGTCGACGATGCCCGTCGCGCAGCAGGCCTCGGGGAACTCGACGACGGTGGCGAGTCCGTTCCCCCGTCGCCGCCCCACCTCTTCCCCGCGATCGCCGCAGTGCGCGAGGGCGCCCTGAGCGCATCAGGGCTTGACGCGATCCGGGCAGGGCTCGGCGAGGCGAACGAGCGCGTCTCGAGCGACGCCCTGGCGCAGACCTGTGAACAGCTCGTCGTTGCCGCCCGGCAACTCGACGTCGACCGACTGCACCGACTCGCGAAGAATCTGCGCGAGGCTCTCGACGTCCAAGCGATTGTCGCGCGCGAGCGCGAGCAGCGTGAGGCGCGATCGTTTCGACTCACAGCGCTCCCCGATGGCATGACGCGGGCAACCTGGTTGCTCGACCCGGAGTCGGCTGCTCATGTACGTGAGCTCGTCGATCGCGCGACCTCCCCGAAACGTCGCGTCGTGCAGTTTGCCGACCCTGACGAGCTCGACAAGGCCGCGCGCATCGCGAACGATGACCGAACCCCCGAGCAATACGCCTCCGACGCTCTCCTCCACTTGCTCATCGCCGGAGCCGACGCCGACTCGACCATGATGCTTGGCTCGGGGGCGCCGAGTGTTCGAGTGCTCGTCACGGCGCGTGATCTCCTCCGCGGCGACGGCTCCGGGTCGTTTGAGCCGGGCGTCGGGCAACCCGACGGGGTGGTCGTAAGCCTCCCCACCGTGCACCGGGTCGTCTGCGGCGCAACTCAGACGCCGATTTTGATCAGCTCGACCGGTCAGCCTCTCGATGTCGGCCGATCGCAGCGACTCTTCACGGCCCGCCAACGCGTTGCGCTCGCGGCTCGAGATGGCGGTTGTCGATGGCCAGGGTGCGAGCGCCCACCGAGCTGGTGTGAAGCCCACCACATCGACCACTGGCAGCGTGACGGGGGCGCAACCGACGTCGACAGAGGAATCCTGCTGTGCCGACATCATCATCTCTTGCTGCACGACCACGGTTGGCAGATACGCCGCTCACATGATGGAGGCGAGTTCGCCCTCGTTCCGCCATCGAGCGTCGACGCGCGGCAAGAACCGCGACCCATGCCGAGTCGCAGTCGAGAGTGGCAACGGGCGCTCGCGAGTTGACTGTTGCGCCAACCCGCCCAACTCGAGGTGGCTAGCGAGAACTCGCCCCGGGCGTGTCCGAGTCGGAAGGGGCAGAGGGGCTATCGGCCGGAGTGGTGTTGGTCGTTGAGGCGGTGTCGGCAGGAGCGCTGATCTCCACTGACGCTGCTTCAGCAGGAGCGCCGCTCTCAGCCGACGCCGTGTCGCCACCCGTGCTGCTCTCGGCCGGAACGCTGTTCTCTCCCGGCACTGTGTCGGCGCCGGCACTGTTCGAGGGCATCGCGTCCACCGGCGGCCACGTCGATCCCGACAACACCTGACGAGCACGCGCCGACTGATTCGGGTCAATGATGATCCGATAGCGACCCGCCAGAACGTGATGCGTCGACGAAAAGTCTCGGCGTCGACGGTTGATCGCATACGACACAATTCCGAAGGTCATGCCGAAACCCGCCCCGATGAGAGCGGCCGCGAGAATGAACGAGAACTCCGGAGCAGGCGAAAACAAGAACAGCACCAAACCGACGAACAGCCCGAGCCACGCTCCGCTGCCTCCACCGGCAAGGGCGGCACGCCCGTAACTGAGGCGACCGGTTACCCGCTCAACCGTCGTGAGCTCGCTCCCCACGATCGCCATGCCCCTGACCGCAAACTCAGCCTTGACCAGCCGATCGATCACAGCGAGCGCCTCGTCGTACGATTCGTACTCGCCCAGCACGTCGCCGCGCGGCACAGCCAATGGCGCATTGCCGCGACGCCCGAACGCACCCTGGTTACTCACGAGCCCATTGTGTCAGCCCGGCGATAAGGTTTAGCCGTGAGCACCTCCCGAGTCTTCGTCGCGCGCCTTGCCGGGTGCGCTGTCTTCGACCCGGCAGGAGATCGCGTCGGTCGAGTGCGCGATGTGCTCGTGGTGTACCGGCGAACCGACTCACCGCGCGTTGTCGGCTTGATCGTTGAGGTGCCGGGCCGTCGACGGGTCTTCCTCTCGATCGGTCGCGTGACGAGCATGGCGAGCGGTCAAGTGATCACCACGGGGCTTATCAACCTGCGCCGCTTTGAGCAGCGCGGTGGCGAGGTGCGGGTGCTTGCCGAGTTGGTAGGGCGGCGGGTGAAGCTTAGTGGAGCATCCGGAGGCCCCGCCGTCATCGAAGACGTGGCCATCACCGAGTCTGGCCCTGGCGAGTGGGCCGTCGACCAGCTCTTCGTCCGCAAGCCCCGCACGGTTCCGACTCCCTTCACGAAAGGCCAGACGGCCTTCGTGCGCTGGGTCGACGTCGTCGAAGACGTGCGCGGAAATCAGCCCCAAAGCGCCGAGCAACTTGTCGCCGCCTACAACGACCTGCTGCCGGCCGATCTTGCGACCTCGCTTCTCGAACTCCCTGAATCGCGCCGCATCCAAGTTGCTGAAGAGCTCTCGGACGACAGGCTCGCCGATGCCCTCGAAGAGATGCCCGAGAGTGACCAGGTGCTCTTGCTCTCGCGGCTTGACGACGAACGGGCTGCCGACGTGCTCGATCAGATGGAACCCGACGACGCCGCCGACCTGATCGCCCAGTTGCCCGCGACGCGGGGCGAGGCGTTGCTCGACCTCATGGACCCCGACGAGGCCGAAGACGTGCGCTTCTTGCTCTCCTACGACGCCGACACCGCGGGTGGTCTGATGACGACCGAGCCGATCATCGTTTCGGCTGACGCGACCGTCGCTGAGGGGCTGGCACTCATTCGCCGCCACGAACTGGCCCCGGCTATCGGGGCGGCGATCTGCGTCACGATGCCGCCCTACGAACCACCAACCGGCCGATTCTTGGGGATGGTGCACTTTCAGCGCATGCTCCGGTACCCGCCGCACGAACGCCTCGGCACGATTCTCGACCACGGCGTTGAACCGGTGACTCCCGAAACGTCGGCGGCCGAGGTATCGAGGCGTCTCGCGAGCTACGACCTCGTATCGATTCCGGTCGTTGACGAGACGCATCGCTTGGTCGGAGTCGTCACGATCGATGACGTGCTCGACTATTTGCTTCCTGACGACTGGCGCAGCGCCGACTCTGATGCACCCGCGCTGAGCACCGTTCGTCGTCGCGGGTCAACCGCCGCTCGAAAGGCAGAGCATGGCTCGGCGTGAGACTCGACCGGGACTCCGTCGAAACGAGGCTCGGCTCGATGCACCCAAAGGCCTTCGCTCTGGACTTCTTCCGCGCCGCGTGGGCAGTCGCGACCGTATGGGGCGGTTCTCTGAGTCGTTCGCCCGTGGAATGGGTACCCCGTGGTTTCTCGTCGGCATGACGGTCTTCGTGACCGTGTGGCTGATGTACAACACGCTCGCACCGCCGTCGGCGCAATTCGACCCGCGAGCGCTGAATTTCACGCTGCTCACGCTCATCCTGTCGTTGCAGGCCTCCTATGCCGCACCCATGATTCTGCTTGCCCAGAACCGGCAAGACGACCGCGACCGCGTGCAGATTGAGCAGGACCGCCAGCGAGCAGAACGCAACCTGGCCGACACCGAGTACTTGGCCCGTGAAGTCGTTGCGCTGCGGTTGGCCATGAAGGACGTCGCGACCAAAGAGGTTCTCCGCACCGAACTGCGTGCCCTGCTCGAAGAGCTCGAGCGCCGCGATGACGCCAGCGATGCCGAGGCGGAGGCCGTCGCTCGCGATGACCGCGACCGTAACGCCCGCGACTGATGAACGCCACATCAGCAAGCGCTGACGAGAGTCCGCACGGCTCAGGACCCGCAGGCGCGCCCGATGCCTCCCCCGGCGCCGACGCGGTACTGCCGGGCGGCACGCAGGGCGCTCACGACTCCGGAGGCGAGCTTGCGAGCGACGTGCGCCGAGCGCTCGCCCGCGTGATCGACCCCGAGATTCGAAGGCCGATCACTGAACTCGACATGGTGCCCCGCGTGAGCGCCGAAGGCTCGCACGTCTCCGTCGACCTCCGGCTCACGATCGTTGGCTGCCCGGCCGCGACGGCGATCGAGCGCGACGTGCGGGTCGCAGCCTCCGGAGTGCCCGGCGTCGAGACCGTCTCTGTCGACGTGGGCGTCATGGACCCCTCAACGCGCGACGCCCTCATCACGCGGCTTCGCGGTGACCGCCCCACGGGCCACCCCTTCACGGCCGAGTCACTCACGCGTGTGATCGCGGTCACGAGCGGTAAGGGCGGCGTCGGCAAGTCGACCCTGACGGCCAACCTTGCCGTCGCACTCGCCGCGCGCGGCCTCCGCGTCGGCCTGATCGACGCCGATGTGTTCGGGTTCTCGATCCCCGGGCTGCTCGGGCTGACCGACGCCAAACCCACGCGGGTGGGCGAAATGATGATGCCGCCGATCGCGCACGACGTCGCCGTGATCTCAATCGGCATGTTTGTGGATGCTCACACCGCGGTCTCGTGGCGCGGCCCCATGCTCCACCGCACCGTGCAACAGTTCCTCACCGACGTGTACTTCGGCGACCTCGACGTCCTGCTGCTCGACCTCCCTCCGGGCACGGGGGATGTGGCGATCTCGCTCGGGCAATTGCTGCCGCATGCCGAAGTGCTCGTCGTCACGACCCCGCAGGCAGCAGCGGCCGATGTCGCCGAGCGTTCAGCGCTCGTCGCCCGCCAGACCGGGCAAACGGTCATCGGTGTGATTGAAAACATGTCCGGACTCGCCCAACCTGACGGCTCCGTTCTCGAGCTATTCGGATCGGGTGGTGGGGCGGCAACGGCTGCGCGACTCGAGGTTCCGTTGCTCGCGCAGATTCCCTTGAGCATTGCCCTGCGCGAAGGGGGCGACGCCGGTGATCCGATTGTGCTGCACCCGGGCGACGCGGCGGGCGACGCGATCGCGGCCCTGGCCGCCACGCTCGCCGGGCGTGGGCGGGGTCTCGCGGGCCGCAAGCTGGGACTCAGCCCCCGCTGAGGCCCTCGCACGTGCGCTGGCCCCGGAACGCGAGAACGGCCGCCGGATCTCGCTCTCTCCACAGGGTGGGGCGAGCGAGATCCGGCGACCGTTACGCAGAGGCGCCCGCGGGGGCGCGGTGCTCAGCGCTGGGTCGCGGGCACGCGACGGTAACCGTCGCGCGAAGCGGTGACGATGGTCGAGGCAACAGCGACGACGGCGAGCAGAGCGATGATGATGAGCACGGCGGTCATGACGGGGGTCTCCTTGGTTTCCTGAACACCCCTATTCCATCGCGTGCGAGCAGTTAGCACAATCGATTGTTTCTTCACTGATTGTGTAGCTGTGCTTTAGTTTTGCAGCATGGATGTGCGCCGACTCGAACTGCTCCGCGAACTCGCTGACCGCGGCAGCATCACGGCGGTTGCGCAGGCAACGCATCGCACAGCATCCGCTGTCTCCCAGCAATTGAAGGTGCTCGAAGCAGAAGCCGGGGTTCCGCTCACGGAACGTCACGGCCGGGGCCTCGTGCTCACAGGAGCGGGCCTCGCGCTGGCCGATACCGCGCGCAGCATCGCGGTGGCGATCGAGTCGGCCGAGGCGTTGTGGCACGAGTTCAAGCAGAGTCCGCGTGGGTCGGTCTCGGTGAGCGTGTTCCCGACTGCCGGGCAAATGTTGCTGCCGGGCACGCTGCGAGCCCTGAGCGATGAGCCCGGGCTCGAGATCGTGCTCACCGACCACGACTTGCCACTGCCCGACTTCGCTCAACTGACCGCCGACCACGACGTGGTAGTCGCCGACTCGCAGGGCATTCCTGCGCACTGGAACGAGGGCGGTCTGCGGTGTGTGCCGCTCATGACCGAGCCGTTCGATGTGGCGTTGCCGGTGGGGCATCCGCTCGTCGAGAAGAACGTCGTGCACGGCAGCGACCTCGCCGACGAAAACTGGATCGGAGCACCCGTGGGGTACCCCTACGACCGCGTGCTCGAGCGGCTCGGGGCAGCGGTGGGGCGAGAGCCCCGCATCGTGCAACGACTCATGGACAACCTGATCGTCGAGCGCCTCGTCGCGGCGGGCGTGGGCATCGCGATTCTGCCGCGCTTCACGACCCGAAGCCACGGCAACGGGATCGTCACGCGACCGATCACGGGTCTGCCGGCGGAACGACAGATCTCCGCACTCATGCGCGCCGACCGAGCCGAACGACCGAGCGTGCGTCGCGTCGTCGAGCTTCTACAGCACGAAGCCAATCGAGTCGTGCAGGGGTATCGCACCGTTGGCGAGCGCTAGTGGGTGGGGCCGGCTCGACGCACGCGCGCTTCTAGGTGGCTTCGCTATCGAACGGCGCTGGCCGGCCTTCGCGAATGAGGCGCTGTCTCTGCGCATACGCCGACTCGCGCGGCTCGGGTGCGACTGCCGTAGCCGCCGCCGCACCGGCCTCCGTGACGTCTTCCGTGAGAGCCTCGCGGATGATCCGCCGCGGGTCATACTGGCGCGGGTCGAGCTTCTTCCAGTCGACGTCGTCGTAGTCGGGGCCCATCTCTTCGCGCATGCGGTTCTTGGCACCGCTGGCCATATCGCGCAGCGACCGAACAAGGCGTCCAAACTGCGCCGCGTACCCCGGCAATCGATCGGGGCCAATGAGAATGACCGCGATGAGGCCGATGAGCAGCAGCTTCTCGAACGTCAGACCCCAGGACACCCCTTGAGAATAGCCCGGTCTGCTGAGGTCTTCGCTCTAGGCTGTCGAAGCAGTAAGGAGCACAGTGGCCAGCAAAGACCTGTCGTGGAAGTTCGTCGAGCAGTCGACTCGCGAACCCGAGGTGATCGCAGCCGCGCGCGCACAGTCGCTCGAGCTCGGCGTCGAGCCAGTAAGCCCCGCCACGGGTGCACAACTCGCCGTTCTCGCCGCCGCCACCAACGCCGCATCCATCATTGAAGTCGGCACCGGAATCGGGGTCTCCGGCCTCTGGTTGCTGACGGGGGCACCGGATGCTCAGCTCACGTCCATCGACGTCGAAGCCGACCACCACGATGTCGCCCGGCGCTCCTTCACCGAAGCCGGCCACCCCGCAGCGCGCGTGCGCTTGATCACGGGTCGCGCCATCGAGGTCTTGCCGCGCATGAACGAGGCCAGCTACGACATCGTGCTGATTGATGCCGACGCGGGCATGCTCGTGGAATACGTCGAGCACGGCCTTCGACTCGTACGACCAGGAGGCGCGGTGCTCATCGCGCACGCGCTCTGGCGTGACACGGTGTCTGACCCCGCACGCCGAGAAGCCACAACCTCGCAGCTGCGCGACCTGATCAGCGAACTCCAGGCTTCAGACGCCGTGCACGTGGCGCTCTCCCCCGTCGGTGACGGGCTCCTGCAATTGGTGACCCGCCGACAGTAGGGCGCGCGCTTCGAGCTGCCGGCACGAAAGCCGGCCGTCACGGGGGTGACGCGAAGAAATCGTCCGCTAGCCGATCGCGGCAGCGAGTGCGTCGTGCAGTTCTTTCGCTTCGTCGTCGTTAACCGAGACCACGAGGCGTCCGCCGCCTTCGAGCGGCACGCGAACGATGATCAGGCGACCCTCCTTGACGGCCTCCATGGGTCCGTCGCCGGTTCTGGGCTTCATGGCCGCCATGTGATCTCCCCTTTCGATGAAAGCTCTCCTCCATTATCCCGTATGTAAGCGCTCCCGCTAAATCGAGGGGCGA
>CAYWZI010000078.1:2580-10425 GCA_964462815.1 uncultured Microbacteriaceae bacterium | reverse complement strand
CGCCCGCTGCGCTGGGAGGAGTTTCTCGAGCGCACGGGGCAAAAGGTCTACTTGTCGGCGACTCCGGGCAAGTACGAACTGGGCATCACTGACTCCGTCGTCGAGCAGATCATTCGCCCGACGGGTCTTGTTGACCCGCAGATCGTTGTGAAGCCGAGCAAGGGGCAGATCGATGACCTCCTCGAGCAGATCCGGCTTCGAACCGAGCGTAATGAGCGGGTTCTCGTCACAACGCTGACGAAGAAGATGGCCGAAGAGCTCACCGACTTCTTGACTGACGCCGGAGTGAGGGTGCGATACCTGCACTCCGACGTCGACACCTTGCGGCGGGTCGAGTTGCTCAGTGAGCTGCGTCAAGGAGTCTTTGACGTGCTCGTGGGCATCAATCTTCTCCGCGAAGGCCTCGACCTCCCTGAGGTCTCCCTCGTCGCGATCCTCGACGCGGACAAAGAGGGGTTCCTCCGGTCGTCGACGTCGCTGATCCAGACGATCGGCCGCGCGGCACGAAACGTGTCGGGGGAGGTGCATATGTACGCCGATGTCGTGACCGCCTCAATGGCCCAAGCGATCGACGAGACGACGCGGCGGCGGGAGCGCCAAGTGGCCTACAACATCGACAACGGCATCGATCCGACTCCGTTGCGCAAGAAGATCGCGGACATCACCGATCAGCTCGCGCGAGAAGGTGCTGACACGGCCGAGCTCCTTGCCAGTAGGCGTGCCGGGGGCAAGAAGTCGCCGACCCCGGCTCTGCGTCGCGAGGGGCGCGGGGCAGAAGGTGCGGCGGAGCTCGAGTCGATCATCGGCGACCTCACCGAGCAGATGCTTACCGCGGCTGCCGAGTTGAAGTTCGAACTCGCGGCCCGACTGCGCGACGAAGTGCACGACCTCAAGAAAGACCTCAGGGGCATGATCGATGCCGGGCACGTGCGCTAATGGCGCATCCGCAGAAGAGTGTCGGCCAGCACGCCTAGGATGACGAGAGTGCCCGCAACCCCTTTGGAAACTGCCCCCCATCTGAGCGTGCGCGGTGCCCGCGTGCACAATTTGCGGAACGTCGACCTCGTCATTCCGCGCGATGCGCTCGTGGTTTTCACCGGTTTGTCGGGCTCCGGCAAGAGTTCACTGGCATTCGACACGATCTTCGCCGAAGGTCAGCGTCGCTATGTCGAATCGCTCTCGGCCTACGCCCGCCAGTTCCTCGGGCAAGTTGATCGACCCGATGTCGACTTCATCGAGGGTTTGAGCCCCGCCGTCTCGATTGACCAGAAGTCGACGAACCGCAACCCGCGTTCCACGGTGGGCACGATCACCGAAATCTACGACTACATGCGACTGCTGTGGGCGCGTGTCGGCACGCCGCATTGTCCCGAGTGCGGAGAGCGCATCCAGCGTCAGACGGTGCAGCAGATCGCTGACGAACTCATGACGCTCGATACCGGTACCCGGTTCCAGGTTTTGGCGCCCGTGGTCAGCCAAAAGAAGGGCGAGTTCGTCGACCTCTTCCGTGAGCTCGCGGCGGCGGGCTATGCCCGCGCCGTCGTCGATTCAGAGGTCGTGCAGCTGAGCGACCCGCCGCTTCTGAAGAAGCAGGTCAAGCACGACATCGCTGTCGTCGTCGACCGACTTGTCGCGAACGACGATGTCCTGACGCGGCTGACGGATTCACTCGAGACGGCGCTCGGGCTCGCCGACGGGCTCGTCGTGATCGACTTTGTCGATCGTGACGGTCCGGAGGGAACACGGACATTCAGCGAGCGGCTGAGTTGCCCCAACCGTCACCCTCTGCAGCTCACCGAGATCGAGCCGCGTACCTTCTCGTTCAACGCTCCTTTCGGCGCCTGTCCCGTGTGTTCCGGGCTGGGTACGCGCATGGCCGTGGACGTTGACTTGCTCATTGGTGACCCGTCTCTGTCGCTCAACGACGGCGTGATTCTGCCGTGGAATCAGCAGGGCAAGGGTCTCTACAGCTACTTTCAGAAGCTCCTCGCTGGGCTCGGCCGCGACCTCGGGTTCTCGCTCGACTCACCGTGGGGCGAACTCGAAGAGAGCACTCAACAGGCGATTCTGCACGGCAACGACTTCGACGTGCGCGTGAAGTGGCGCAATCGGTATGGCCGCGATGTCACCTACTCGACAGGGTTCGAAGGGGTGATTCCGTACATCGAACGGAAGTACGCGGAAGCGGAGAGCGACTGGTCGCAGCAGCGGTTTGCCGAGTACTTGCGCGAGGTGCCTTGCTCCGAGTGCGACGGAGCGCGGCTCAAGCCAGAAGTTCTCGCGGTGACGGTGGACGGGCGCAGCATCTCGTCGGTCGCCGAGCTCAGCCTGTTTGACGCATACGCCTTCATGCAAGCCATCACCCTCACCGAGCGCGAAGCTGCTATCGCTGCCGCTGTGCTGCGTGAGATTCGCGCGCGTCTCGAATTCCTCCTGGAGGTCGGGCTCGGATACCTGAGCATGGCGCGGGCTGCCGGCAGCTTGTCGGGTGGTGAGGCTCAGCGGATTCGCTTGGCGACGCAGATCGGTTCGGGGCTCACGGGAGTCTTGTATGTTCTCGACGAGCCCAGCATCGGCTTGCATCAGCGCGACAACCGTCGACTCATCGACACTCTCGTCAAGCTCAAGAACCTCGGCAACACGCTCATTGTTGTTGAGCACGATGAAGACACCATTCGTACGGCCGACTGGATCGTCGACATCGGGCCCGGCGCCGGCGAGCACGGTGGCCGTGTTGTCCACTCCGGGTCGTACGCCGAGCTCGTCGCGAACCCAGCGTCGATTACCGGTGACTACTTGGCAGGCCGTCGGCACGTGGTCGACCAGGTCGACCGGCGAGAAATCGACTTGACCCGTGTCGTGACGGTCGAGGGGGCGCAGGCCAACAACCTGCGTGGCGTTACGGTCGACTTTCCGTTGGGAGCCTTCGTCGCGGTGACGGGCGTGAGCGGTTCGGGCAAGTCGTCGCTCGTGAACGACATCCTCTACAAGGTGCTTGCGAACAAGCTCAACGGTGCCCGCCAGGTGCCTGGAAAGCACGTTCGGGTCACGGGCCTCGAGCACCTCGACAAGGTCGTCCACGTCGATCAGGCGCCCATCGGACGCACCCCGCGGTCGAACCCCGCAACCTACACGGGGGTGTTCGACCGCATTCGCACCCTCTTCGCCGAGACCCTCGAAGCGAAGACGCGCGGCTACTTGCCCGGACGCTTCAGCTTCAACGTCAAGGGCGGACGCTGCGAGAACTGCGCCGGTGACGGAACGATCAAGATCGAGATGAACTTTCTGCCCGACGTCTATGTCGCGTGTGAGGTCTGCGGCGGTGCCCGGTACAACCGCGACACCCTCACGGTTCACTACAAGGGCAAGAACATCGCGGAAGTGCTCGACATGTCGATCGAGGAAGCTGCGGAGTTCTTCGAGCCCATTTCGGCCATCCATCGCTACTTGAAGACGCTCGTCGATGTAGGACTCGGCTACGTGCGTCTCGGGCAGAGTGCGACCACGCTCTCGGGCGGTGAAGCGCAACGCGTCAAGCTGGCAACCGAGCTGCAGAAGCGCTCGAACGGGCGCAGCGTCTATGTGCTCGACGAACCGACCACGGGTCTGCACTTCGAAGACGTACGTAAGTTGTTGATGGTTCTCAACGGCCTTGTCGATAAGGGCAACACGGTCATCGTGATTGAGCACAACCTCGATGTCATTCGATCGGCCGACTGGTTGATCGACCTCGGTCCCGAGGGCGGAGCCGGTGGCGGAGAGGTCATCGCGACCGGGACGCCCGAGCACCTCGCCACTGTTCCCGAAAGCCACACGGGCGCCTTCTTGCGCGAGATGATGACCGAGGCCCCGGGAGTCTGAGATGACCTCGCGGGATCAGTGGCGGCCGAAACGCGGTGAGATTCCGACGGAGCCCGGCGTTTATCGCTTTCTCGATGCCACTGGTCGAGTTCTCTATGTGGGCAAAGCCAAGAACCTTCGGAGCAGGCTGAGCAACTACTTCCAACCCCTCACGAGTCTGCATGAACGCACTCGGCGGATGGTCACGACAGCGCAGGCCGTCGACTGGACGGTGGTGGGCAGCGAGCTCGAGGCGCTCTCCCTCGAGTACACCTGGATCAAGGAGTACGAACCGCCCTTCAACGTGAAGTTTCGGGACGACAAGACCTACCCTTACGTCGCGATCACCCTGGGCGAGCGCGTGCCGCGCGTGATGGTCACGAGAACCCGCGGCATCAGCGGAGCGCGATACTTTGGGCCGTACACGAAGGTGTGGGCCGTTCGAGAGTCTGTCGACCTCATGCTCAAGGCGTTCCCGATGCGGTCATGCTCCGACACGACCTACAAGCGTGCCCACGACACCGGGCGCCCCTGCCTTCTTGGCGACATCGGCAAGTGTGCCGCCCCCTGCGTTGGGCGAATCTCGCCCGAGGACCATCGGGCGATCGCCCTCGACTTTGCGTCATTCTTGGGCGGAAACGACGTTGGCCACGTGAAGGCGCTCACGGCGCGCATGACCGAGGCCGCGCGCGAGCTGGACTATGAGAACGCTGCACGGCTGCGTGACCAAATCGGGGCGCTCGAAACGGTGTTGGCGAAGAGCGCCATCGTCATGACCGACGAGACCGATGCCGACGTTTTCGGCATCGCGCACGACGAGCTGGCCGCTGCCGTGCAGTTGTTCATTGTGCGCGGCGGCAGAATTCGCGGTGTGCGGGGCTGGGTGGTTGACACCGAGCTCGATGTGACGCTTACGGAGCTCGTCGACACGGTTCTGCAAAACGCGTATGACGACGCCACTGTGCCAGCACGCGACGTACTCGTACCCGCGGTGCCGGACGACGTGGTGTCGCTCCAGACCCTCTTGACTGAGAGGCGTCGTGAAGCAGGGGAGCGCGGTGCCGTCGTGGTCAAGACCGCTCAGCGCGGAGAGAAGGCAGCGCTCGCGGCGACTGTGGCACAAAACGCGGCGGGCGAACTCATGCGCTATAAGACTCGTCGCAGCGGTGACTTCACCGCGCGGTCACAGGCTCTCGCTGACCTGCAAGACGCACTCGGTCTTGGCGTCGCGCCCCTTCGACTCGAGTGCTACGACGTCTCACACTTGGGCGGCACCAATCAGGTGGCGTCGATGGTCGTGTTCGAAGACGGCCTCCCGCGCAAAGATCAATACCGCACCTTCGCGATCGCCGAGGCACGCGACGACACTGACGCGGTGTACCAAGTGCTCCGCCGACGGTTGGCCTACTTGCACGACGACGAGGCGCAGGGCACCGCTCGACCCGCCGACTCGGGCGATGGAGCGACGCCCGCACGCAAGTCGTTCCACTACCGCCCGGGCTTGCTTGTCATCGACGGAGGCCAACCGCAAGTGGCGGCCGCGGCTCGTGCGTTGCGCGACGAAGGAATCGACGACATCTCCGTCTGTGGCATCGCCAAGCGCCTTGAGGAGGTGTGGATGCCTGATAGCGAGTTTCCGGTGATCCTGCCTCGAGCATCCGACGCCCTGTTCTTGCTCCAGCGACTGCGTGATGAAGCCCATCGATTCGCTCTGCGGCACCAGCGCGCCAAGCGTTCCCGCGACATTCGAAGCGTGCTGTCGACGGTCCCGGGGCTTGGTCCTACCCGCACGCGCGAACTGCTTAAGCACTTCGGTTCTGTCACCCGGTTGCGCGCAGCGAGTGTCGACGACATCGTCGCGGTTGATGGCATTGGTGCCGCCACCGCAGAACTCGTTCATCGCGCGCTGAGGTCCGACGGTTAGGCTGATGAACAACCGTCATGACGACCACCCGAGGACCGATGCCTGACGCTCTCCCTCACGATGTGCTCATCGTTACCGGCATGTCTGGGGCCGGCCGGTCAACCGTCGCCAACGCCCTCGAAGACCTCGGATGGTACGTCGTCGACAACCTTCCCCCGCAAATGCTGCGGCCGCTCGTCGATCTGGCAGTGCACCCCGGTAGCGCCCTGCCGCGCATCGCTGCGGTCGTCGACGTTCGCGGGGGGAAGCTCTTCGCTGATCTCGCCGCGATCATCACCGAGCTGCGGTCACGTGACACTGTTCGGGTGCTCTTTCTCGAAGCCACCGATGCAGTCTTGGTACGACGGTTCGAGCAAGTGCGGCGACCTCATCCGCTTCAAGAAGACGGCACGTTGCTGGATGGAATTGCCCGTGAACGTGAGCGAATGCTCGAAGTTCGCGAGCTCGCCGACATCATCATCGACACGACCGAGTTCAACATTCACCAGCTGGCGACGGCGGTGACCGAGGTCTTCGCTCCGCAGGGAACAGCCGAAGTCACCGTGACCCTGCAAAGTTTTGGTTTCAAGTACGGTTCCCCCTCCGATGCCGACATCGTCGCCGATGCCCGCTTCTTGCCGAATCCGTTCTGGCAGAGCGAGTTGAGAGACTCCACCGGACAAGACGCCGCCGTCAGCGACTACGTGTTGTCACAAGAAGGAGCCCGCGAGTTTCTTGATGCATTCGTCACGATGCTCGCCCCGGTATTTGCTGGTTACGCTCGAGAAAACAAGCGACACGCAACAATCGCGATCGGGTGCACGGGCGGAAAACATCGCTCCGTCGCGCTGATCGAAGAGTTGGCCGAACACGTGCGGAGGCTGCCGGGTATCGCGGTCACGGTGAAACACCGCGACCTCGGACGCGAGTAAGGTCGATCTGCACACTCCACCCGCAGACCCCGACTCGAGAGGACGGCACCCGTGGCGCTGACCGCTGATGTGAAGGAAGAACTCGCTCAGCTTGCGGTCACCAAGACCACGGTGCGCGCCGCGGAGCTGGCGACGATCCTGCGGTTCGCGGGCGGGCTTCACCTCATCTCTGGCCGTGTCGCGGTGGAAGTCGAGCTCGACACCCCATCGATCGCGCGCCGCGTTCGGAAAGACCTCATCGAGTTGTATGGGATGCGCAGCGAGGCAGCCGTGCTCTCGCCCGGCGGCATCCGAAAGACTCCGGCCTATGTCGTTCGCGTGCTCGATGGGGGCGAGACGCTCGCTCGCCAGACGGGGCTGCTCGACGCTCGACGTCGGCCCGTGCGAGGGCTCCCGAACAAGCTCACGACCGGCTCTCTCGAGGAACTCGCTGCTGTGTGGCGCGGTGCGTTTCTTGCGCACGGCTCGCTTACTGACCCTGGGCGTTCTGCTGCGCTCGAGATCTCGTGCCCAGGAAACGAGTCAGCCATGGCGCTGGTCGGGGCAGCCGGACGACTCGGTATCTCGTCGAAAGCGCGAGAAGTAAGGGGAGTCCATCGCGTTGTGATTCGTGACGGCGAGAAGATCAGCCAGATGATGCGCCTGATGGGTGCCGTCGCGACCGTCAGTGACTGGGAGGCGCTCAGAGCGCGTCGTGAAGTCCGGGCGACCGCGAATCGGCTCGTGAACTTCGATGACGCGAACCTTCGGCGGTCAGCGCAAGCCGCCGTCGCCGCCTGCGCGCGAGTCGAGCGGGCACTGGAGATTCTGGGGGAGGATCTGCCCGAGCACTTGCGATATGCGGGCCAGTTGCGCCTCAACCACCGCGAGGCGAGCCTCGATGAACTGGGGCACTATGCCGACCCGCCCATGACGAAAGACGCTGTTGCTGGGCGAATTCGTCGGCTTCTGGCTATGGCGGATAAGCAAGCAGAACTGCAAGGAATCCCGGGCACAGACGCGAATCTGCCGGCCGACTACGACGGTTGAGTAAGGCCGGGTTGATGGGCACGCTGCCCGAGGAGTTCCCGGCGATCGAGGGAACACCGCAGGTCGGGGCGACGTTGCCGTCAGTAGACTGACACCGAGTCAGATCGGCCCCACGGCAACACCCGGTGGTCGACCGCACAA
>CAYWZI010000078.1:0-2570 GCA_964462815.1 uncultured Microbacteriaceae bacterium | reverse complement strand
CCTCCCCGAATTGACCTACGACTATGCGGCTCTTGAGCCGCACATCAGCGGCCGCATTATGGAGCTTCATCACTCGAAGCACCACGCCGCCTATGTAGCGGGCGCCAACGCGGCGCTCGACGCGATGGCAGAGGCACGAGCGACCGGTTCGTTCGCCAACATCAACCGCCTCGAGAAGGATCTCGCGTTCCACCTCGGCGGCCACATCAACCACTCGATCTTCTGGACCAACCTGTCGCCGGACGGTGGTGACAAGCCGACCGGCGAGATCGCGTCAGCGATCGATGAGTTCTTCGGCTCGTTCGATGCTTTCGTCGCGCACTTCACGGCTGCGTCAATGGGAATCCAAGGCTCCGGCTGGGGTGTGCTGTCCTGGGATCCGATCGGCCGCCGACTGATCATTCAGCAACTCTTTGACCAGCAGGGCAACACCGCGCAGGCAACCGTTCCCCTTCTTCAGCTCGACATGTGGGAGCACGCCTTCTATCTGGACTATGTCAACGTCAAGGCCGACTACGTCAAGGCGTTCTGGAACATCGTCAATTGGCAGAACGTCTCTGATCGCTTCGCGGCAGCCCGTTCGACGACGGACGGGCTCCTGCTACTGTCATAAGCGGCGTCGTGGCCGGGGCGCTGGCCCCCGCCCAAGCCCAATTGTAACACAACCCCCCCCACCACCACCCGCGCGTGACTGCGCCTGAGCCACAGGAGATCCCGTGAGCGTGAAAGTCGGCATCAACGGATTCGGTCGTATCGGCCGCAACTACTTACGGGCCGCGTTGGCCAAGGGCAGCGATCTCGAGATCGTCGCCGTCAACGACCTGACCGATAACGCTGCGCTCGCGCACCTGCTCAAGTACGACTCAGTGGGCGGCGTGCTGCCCCACGACGTTTCGCACGACGGTGACTCGATCACTGTCGGCGGAAAGCGTATTCGGGTGTTCGAAGACCGCGACCCCGCCAACTTGCCCTGGGGTGACCTGGGCGTCGACATCGTCATCGAGTCGACCGGCCACTTCACGAAGGCAGACGACGCCAAGAAGCACATCGCCGGGGGAGCGAAGAAGGTGCTCATCTCGGCTCCTGCGACGGACGACGACGCCACCATCGTGATGGGCGTCAACGAAGAAACCTACGACCCGGCGACCGACGTCATCATCTCCAACGCATCGTGCACGACGAACTGCCTCGCGCCGCTCGCGAAAGTGTTCAACGACGCTTTCGGCATCGAGCGTGGCTTCATGATGACGACGCACGCGTACACCGCCGACCAGAACCTGCAGGACGGGCCGCACCGCGACTTGCGCCGCGCTCGTGGCGCTGCGATCAACATCGTGCCCGCATCCACGGGTGCCGCCAAGGCCATCGGCCTCGTGCTGCCCGAGCTCCAGGGCAAGCTCAGCGGTTCGTCGTATCGGGTGCCGGTTCCCACCGGATCGATCGTCGACCTGACCATCATCACGCCCACGGAGGGCCTGACCGTCGAGGCCATCAACGCGGCCTACAAGGCGGCGGCTGCTGAAGGCCGTCTGAAGGGCTACCTGCAGTACACGGAAGACCCGATCGTGTCGAGTGACATTCAGCAGAATCCTTACTCGTCGATCTTTGACGCCGAGCTGACCAATGTCAGTGGCAACCTCGTCAAGGTCTCCGCGTGGTACGACAACGAGTGGGGTTACTCAAACCGTCTCGTCGACCTCACGGAGTATGTCGGCGCGCGACTCTAGCCGACTCACGAGCGGACAGTAAGGCACCCTATGTCTCTGCGTACTCTCGACACACTCGGCGACCTACGAGACCATCGGGTCATCGTTCGGTGCGACCTCAATGTTCCTCTCAACGAAGGACGCGTGACCGACGACGGTCGGATTCGAGCGTCGCTGCCGACCCTGCGTGCGCTCATGGCGCAGGGGGCGAAGGTTGTTGTTATCTCGCACCTCGGTCGCCCCGAGGGCGCTCCGGACGACCGCTACAGCCTCGAGCCCGTTGCGCGTCGCCTAGAAGAACTGCTGGGGACGCGCGTTGTGTTCGCATCGGACACCGTGGGCACCGCCGCGACCGACGCAGTCACCGGTCTCATGGCGGGCGAGATCGCTGTCCTCGAGAATCTGCGGTTCAATCCCGGCGAGACGGCGAAAGCGGACGACGAGCGCAAGCAGTTCGCGTCTCAGCTCGCCCAGTTCGGCGACGCGATGGTGTCGGACGGATTCGGGGTTGTACACCGCAAGCAGGCGAGCGTGTATGAGCTCGCCACGTTGCTCCCGAGCGCGGCAGGGCTCCTCATCGCGACGGAGACCGACGTGCTCGACCGACTTACCGAGCGTCCTGAGCGGCCATACACGGTCGTTCTCGGGGGTTCGAAAGTCTCGGACAAGCTTGGAGTCATCGCTCACCTTCTGCCGCGTGTCGACCGCCTTCTCGTGGGCGGCGGGATGATGTTTACGTTCCTCGCCGCGCAAGGCATGAAAGTGGGTGCGAGTCTTCTCGAAGAGGATCAGCTCGACACCGTGCGTGGTTATCTCCGCGACGCGGAGGAGCGTGGTGTGCACATCGAGTTGCCGAGCGACGTG
>CAYWZI010000077.1:0-10450 GCA_964462815.1 uncultured Microbacteriaceae bacterium | reverse complement strand
AGATCACCGAGCGTGATGGTCCAGTTCCCGGGGCGTACCCCGAAGTAGGCGCTCACGTTGCCCTCGGCGATCTGGGCGAACTCGTCACGACGCTCGAACGAGAACAGATGGCCGTGCTCGCCGATCGCGCGCAGGAGCCACATGCTGAGGGCGCCCGAGCCGACGCCGGCCTCGACGATGCGGGCACCCGGAAAAATGTCCGCCTGCGCGAGGATCTGCGCCGCGTCTTTGGGGTAGATGATCGCCGCACCCCGCGGCATCGACATGACGAAGTCGGTGAG
Source organism: uncultured Microbacteriaceae bacterium (assembly GCA_964462815.1). GTDB lineage: Bacteria > Actinomycetota > Actinomycetes > Actinomycetales > Microbacteriaceae > Microcella. Next base: position 10,169 of record CAYWZI010000077.1, on the reverse strand, counting down.
CAGGGGCCGCAGGGCGAGATAGGCGACGCCTTGCGAGTTCTCGACCACGCTTCCGTCGGGCAAGCCGATGAGCACCTCGTGCTGCAGGACGCCGCGGTGGCTGTGGAAGGCGTTGCCGGCCTCGAGCGTGATCGTGTTGAGTCGCCCCTTGGGGTCGGTCAACTGCACTTGGTCACCCTCAACGAATGGGCCACTCTGACGTCGCGTGGTCATGATCTAAGCCCCTGTCGCGCGGTGGTGGTGGCGTTCAAGGGCGGCCGAGAGATCGGCGACCGTGCGACCGGCGAGAGTCGGCCACAGCTCGTGAGTCGGGCCCTCGTGGAGGGTCAGGTGCAGCGGCACGCCGATCGTCGCAGCGCCAGAGGCCACCGCCGAAACGAGCCCGAACTCGCTGTCTTCGATCGCAACACAGTTGCCGATCTCGACCCCGAGTCGCTCGGCAGCCACGAGGTAGGGCTGGGGATGCGGCTTGGGATGCTCAACGTCGTCACCGGCGACGACGACGGCGAAGACCCCCTCACCGACGGCTGTTGCGACCTGCAACGCCATGCGGCGAATCGACATTGTCACAAGCGCGATCGGGATGCCCGCCGCACCCAGTTCCGCGATCAACTCTCGGGCTCCCGGCCGCCACGGCACGCCCTCGGTGATCTGCTCCATGACTCGGTCGGTGAGGGTGTTGATGATCTCATCGACCTCGAGTGCGACGCCCGCTTGCTGCAGAATCTTGGCGGACTGCACGAGGCCCGAGCCGACGAGTTGCATGCCCTGGGCCTCGCTCCACGTGCCGCCGTGCTCGCCGACGAGTTCGTGTTCGGCGCGCATCCAATAGGGCTCAGTGTCGACGATGGTGCCGTCCATGTCCCACAGAACGGCGGCGAGAGTCGTGGCAGTCACGACGCACGAGTCTAGTTGCGTTCTATCCTGGGGCGACCCCTCGGCGTGTGCCGACGGTGTCAGAGAGGTGCATCGGTGTCGAAGAGCGATCTGTTCCGCAGCGGCCGACTGCTCGTGGTCGCGTTCGAGGGCTGGAACGATGCCGGCGAAGCAGCAAGCGGAGCCGTGCGTGCGCTCAAAGAGGTGCTCGACGTCGTTCCGATCGCTGACATCGACCCCGAGGACTACTACGACTTTCAGCTCAACCGCCCCCACGTCGAGTTCGACGACGAGGGTCACCGACGCCTGCGCTGGCCCGGCGTCACGTTGTACGGCCCAGCGGGTGACGACGGGATGCCCCGCACGCGGTCGGCGACCGATAACCCCATCGGCGACAGTGCCATGAACGTCAGTGGAAACAACCACGAGAACATCTACTTGCTGCTCGGCACTGAGCCATCGCGCGGCTGGAAGACCTTTGCCACCGAGACCATCGATCAGGCCCTGACGGCCGATATCACCGGAGTCATCTTGCTCGGCGCGCTGCTCGCCGACGTGCCCCACACGCGCCCGATCTCGATCTACAGCTCGAGCGAAAACCCCGAGGTGCGTGACGAGCTCGGTGTCGAGCGCAGCAGCTATGAGGGGCCCGTCGGCATTCTCAGCGTGATTGCGGCGATGGCTGAAGAGGCCGGGATTCCGACGGTCTCGCTGTGGGCATCCGTGCCCCACTATGTGCACAACGCGCCCTCCCCCAAGGCGACGCTTGCCCTGCTCGACAAGCTCGAAGAGCTCGTCGATGTTGTGATTCCGCGCGGTGATCTACTCGAGGAGGCTCGCGAGTGGGAAGAAGGCATCGACGCGATTGCCGGTGACGACGACGAGATGCGCTCATACATCGACCAGCTCGAGCGTGCCCGCGACGCCGTCGAAGCGCCCGAGGCGAGCGGTGAAGCGATCGCGCAAGAGTTCGAGCGCTACTTGCGCAAGCGCGACGACGAGCCGCCGGCCGAGGGGCCCGGCGCGGGCTGAGCCGCGCTCCCCGGTGGGGCGCACGAGTCGCACCCGCGTTTCAGTGGACTACTTGAGCCACTCCACGGCCTGGCCGCCTCCGAATTGAGATTCGAGACTGGAGCGAAGCGCCGGAGTTACCCACGGTTCCCATCGGGTCACCACTGATGGTGTCGTGCGCGAATTCAGGTGAGACTGTGCAGCGTTCGCGTCTGGAGTACCGACGCAAACGGAGGTCCGCAACCCTGATCTCCAGACGGTGAGGCCGCTGGTCATCAGCCCAAGGACGACCCGATGAACTCGACCGACATCGCTCGCGCGAGACAGCGCGACCTCGAGAACGACCACGGTGCCGATCGAGAGTTGACACTCCTCGGCTCCGAAGACGAGCTCGATACTTCGCCCCACGCTGTCGCTCCGCGGCTTGAAGTAGACGAGCTCGGAGTGCTCGAGCTGCCGCCAGTCGGTTGCAACATCGGGCGACACGAGTTCGCGTAGCCGTGCCAGAAACTCGCGCAACTGTGCTTGACCTTCGCTCACACGAACCCCCTCTGATCACCACGATTCAGGAGGCGCGACCCGTGCGCTGCCGCGACACGCCGGTTGAGCATCCCTAACCCACACCTGACGCAACCATCCCCTGAATTGTAGAAATGGGGGCGGGATGCTCGGGCGGGGCAACCCGAGGGCGCGGGCCGCGCTACAGCGGGTCGATGACTCCGGTCGAGAGCAAGATCAGCAGGGTCGTGCCGAGCACGAGACGGTAAACCACGAAGGGCAGGAACGAGCGCTTCGAGATGTAGGCCATGAGTCCGGCGATGACGGCGAGGCCGACGCCGAAGGCGACGACCGTGGCGACGGCGATCTCGAACCCGCTGAACGGGCTCGAGCCGGGTTCACGAATAGCCGTGAGCAGCTCGTAGAACCCGCTGCCGAAGACCGCCGGCACCGCGAGCAGGAAGGCGTAGCGCGCCGCGGCGGGGCGGGTGTAGCCGAGCGCGAGACCCATGGTGGTCGTGGCGCCCGACCGCGAGACTCCGGGAATGAGCGCGAGCATCTGAGCCGCACCATAGGCGAGACCGTGCGGGTAGGTGAGGTCATTCAGTTCTCGCGTGCGGCGACCGAACCAGTCGGCGAGACCGAGCAGGATGCCGAAGACGATGAGCACGATCGCGACGAGCCAGAGTGAGCGGAACGTCGACCGAATGGTGTCTTGCGCGAGAAAGCCGACGATGACGATGGGGATCGTGCCGATGATGATGAGCCACCCCATGCGGACATCCGGATCGCTCGCGGGCACACCGCGCCGCGTCACACTGCGGAACCACGCGCCAATAATGCGCGTGATGTCTTTCCAGAAGTAGACGAGCACAGCGAGCTCGGTGCCGATCTGCGTGATGGCGGTGAAGGTGGCGCCGGGGTCGGTCGCACTCGGCAGAATCTCGCCGGCAATGCGCAAGTGCGCACTCGACGAGATCGGCAAAAACTCGGTGAGGCCCTGGATCAGACCCAGGATGATGGCTTCGAGCAGGGACACGGTGGCCGTTCTCGTCGGGTGTGGTTAGTAGCGGGTCAAGAGATCGGTGAGGGCGGTGTGCCCGAAATCGAGAGCCGCGAGCGGTACGCGTTCGTCGACTCCGTGAAACATAGCGGCGAAGTTGAGCTCGGGCGGCAACTGCAGCGGGGCGAATCCGTAGCCGACGATGCCGAGCTCAGACAAAGCCTTGTTGTCGGTGCCCCCGCTGAGCAGGTAGGGCAACACACGCGCATCGGGGTCGTGTCGGGTCAGGGTCGCGACCATTTCGTCGACGAGCGCCCCCGAGAACGGGTTCTCCAGCCCCACATCGCGCGTGATGACCTCGAGCTCGATCTCGTCACCGATGATGCGCCGCACTTCGGCGAGCACGGCATCTTCGTCACCGGCGAGAGTGCGAATATCGATGACCGCCTCGGCTGTGTCCGGGATGACGTTTGCTTTGTAGCCCGCGTCGAACATCGTGGGGTTGGTTGTCGTGCGCACGGTGGCCGTGAGGAAGCCTGCCGCCGTGCCCGAGAGCCGCAATACCTCATCGACGCCGGCCGTCTCGCGGTCGACGCCGAGAATGTTCGCAAGCTCGTCGAGCAACTGATCGGTTGTCTCGGTGAGCCGCAGCGGCCACTCGGTGCGTCCCAGAGCGGCGACGGCGACCGCGAGCTTGGTCACGGCGTTGTCGCGGATTACCCGCGAGCCGTGAGCGGCCGTGCCGCGGGCCCGCAGCCGAATCCAGACGAGCGCCTTCTCCCCCGTTTGCAGCAAATAGGCCCGCTGACCATCCAGATCGACCGAGTAACCGCCGACTTCGCTGATGGCCTCGGTGGCGCCGTCGAAGAGCTCAGGACGCGTGGTCACGAGGTGGTGCGAACCGAAGCGACCGCCGTTTTCTTCATCGGCAAAGAACGCCACGACGAGGTCGCGATTCGGCCCTCCGCTTGCGATGACTTCACCGAGAGCGGTGAGCATCATCGCGTCCATGTTCTTCATGTCGACCGCGCCGCGGCCCCAGAGCATTCCGTCACGCACCTCACCCGCGAAGGGGTCGACGCTCCAGTTCGCCGGGTCGGCAGGAACGACATCGAGGTGGCCGTGCACGACGAGCGCGGGGCGCTCGCCGCGGCTGCGATCAACAGGATGTTGATACCGGCCCTCAACGCGCGCGACGACACTCGTGCGCCCCGGTTCAGAGTCGATGAGCTCGGGCTCCAGCCCCAACGCGCGCAACGCGGCTGCGACATACTCCGCGGCTTCGGTCTCACCCTTGCTACGACCCTCGCCGTAGTTGGTGGTGTCGAACCGGATGAGGTCGCGGGCGATGCGCGCTGTATCGCTGAGAGAGTCGAGCGCAGCATCCGTGGCCATGCCGTCAACGTTATCGGGCGCGTCTGGTGCGCGGCGCGCGCGACGGCGATGGGCGCGCCTGCCGTGCGCACCGTTCCAGTAACGCGGTGCGCGGAAGTGCAGGCCGCGTTCGTGATAATGTCGTCTCCGGTCGCGCGGCCCCATGGGTCTCGCGAACACAACCAGCGCGGGTGGCGGAAATGGCAGACGCGCTAGCTTGAGGTGCTAGTGCCCGAAAGGGCGTGGGGGTTCAAGTCCCCCCTCGCGCACAGAACGCAGTGCGTGTCGCAGAACTGGTTGAGACAGTGTGGTGGAAACACCGCGAGTGGCCCCGAGGCATAAGCCCGGGGCCATTCGACTTCTGAAGATCTGTGACCAAAGACCCCTGTGCGCGCCCGATGCGGTGGTTAGCGTGGCGATATGCGCATCCGTGTCGTCGATCTCACGGAGCTCTTCGGCCCGGCCGTTCACCTGCGGGCACCGGAGTTTCTCGAACCGCTCACCTGGTCTCAACTCGCCGACGTGCGTGAATTGTGGCGCCAGCTGGCGGCGCTCGCCGAAGGCGATACCGTGCTCGGTGACGATGCTGAAACCGTGTTCGGCGGCGCCGTTGTTTTGCTCCTGCCCCGTCAATCGCGAGCCGCTTTGGCGGAAGCGATCATTGTCGATGGCCGTCAACGACTGGTTGCCTGGCAACTGCTCATCGACGCAAGTCGTCGGTCGATGGCTGAACACGGTGCCGCCATGGTCGCGCGCACTCTCGAGGGCATGTTGGAGAACACGGTATCGGCGGCCTTGACTCCTGATGAGCACCGTGTCGTCTTGCCGAGTCGCGCCGATCGTCGGGAGTTCGCCGACTGCCTCACGCTCGATCGTCGTCTGCTCGCAGCGGGAACCGGCCCGGGCACGGGGATCACGGGCGTGCACGCGTGGCTTCTCGACGCTATTGGCGACTGGCTCGATCGCGGTGAGCCGCTCGATCGCGCACAGCGGCTCGCGCGCGTGCTCATGCACCGATTGCGTGTCGTCGCGATAGAAGGCCGGGCAGAAGAGAACCCGCTGCGCGTTGCGCGACAACTGGCGGCTGCCCGAGTGCCCATCACGGCGATCGACCTTGTGGGCCAGACCCTGCTCGACTCGCTTGCGCTGCCCGATGACTCGGCCGAGCGCGCGTACGACGCCTTTCTGGCTCCGTTCTCTGACCCATGGTGGGATTCCCCTGTTGACGGCACCCCAGGTTCAGAGATTCGCAGCGAGCAGTTGTTGCGGGCGTGGGTCATGGCTCGCACCATGCGCGTGATTGCCCAAGCCGACCTTGCTCCGGCCTTTCAGCGCTACCTACGGCTCAACACCACGCACACTCTCGATCTCGTCAGCCGCCTCCACGATGAAGGACGACGTGTTCGTGCACTCTTTGAGTCAGCACTCGACTCGAACACACGCGATGATCCCCACGCCCGGTTTTTGTACCGCATGAGCGTGCTGGGAAGCGCCGAGGCGATCGCGATCGCTCTGTGGCTTGAATCAGATGAACAGGCCGGCATTCCCCCTGAACAACGCGCTGCCGTGCTCACGGTGGTCGAGAGTTGGGTCGTGCGGCGTGCCCTCACCGGACTCGATTTTTCGGGCACGGGAGTCGACGCTCAAGCACTCTTCACGTGGCTGACGAGGCACCCGGCACGGCATCTCGGCGATGATCTGCCCGCGGCCATTGCCCAGCAGAGACGTGATGAACACTACTGGCCGAGCGACGATGACCTGCGCCTTGCGCTCCCCTCCCGGCCACTCGCCGTTGAGATCAGCGAGAGCTCGGCTCGCGTGATCGTCGAAGCGCTCGCTGAAGAAGAACTTGGGCATGCCGCGGTGGCTCGCGGCGTCTCGCGTGTCACTCTGCGCCACCCAGCGCCGACGGGGGCGCCCGAGCTGACCCCCATGCTGCGCCACGTACTGGGCAACCTCGCCCTCGGCGACGTGTGGCCCGTGCGCGCGACCGACGCTCAGACGGCCACCGATGAAGCAATCGAGCAGTGCATTCGTATCTGGCCTGGCCCCCCGAGCGCCGTCGAGGCGCGGCCGCGGCCCGTCATCGACATCGGTACGGACGATCAACCTTCGTGGGTCTCGTGGCCAGGCCAGGCCTAATCGGCGGATTCGCTCGCTAGTTGCTGCAAACGCCGCTCGCGGTTGGCGAGAAACAGCGGAAACGTGAAGGCGATGGCGGTGAGGCCAGCGAAGACGATGTAGGCCCACACGTGCTTCATCCCCAACCGGCGCCCCTCGATGACAATGAGCACGCATGCCGCGACTGCCATGATGAGCAAGTCGGTCGTGAGCGAACCGACTGCGGGGCCATTGTTGAACCAGTCACCGAGAAAGTCGTTTTGCTCGATGATGGCGATGATGTTGTAGGTCCAGGTGCCGACGAGGCCCACGATCGCAAGAACGAGGAACACGATGGCGCGGCCATTCCAGTGGCGGGTGAGAGTCGATTGACGGGTCATGAGGCCATTGTGCCCGCAGGGGGCGAACTCGACGCGCTCGAATCCCGCACGGCGTTTCGGGAGTGGAGCGAGCGGCCACCCGGGCAACGAGCCCATCGTGGTCGGTTCTGGATGCTCGCCGCTGCCCTCGGGGTGGACCTCACAGATTCCGCTCCTGCGTTGGGCGTCGTCGGATCGAAAGGCAAGGGAACGACCGTCGCCTATGCCTCCGCACTGCTCGCGGAGACAGGGCTTCGCGTCGGCACCGTCTTCAGCCCCGGGCTCGTGACCAACCGCGATCGGCTGCGCGTCAACGGCGCTGTGCTGCCGCTTGACGAGTATCAAGCGCTGCTCGAGCGCACGGACGAGGCCCTGCGCACACTGCCCGCACCCGACGACGGGTATCTCGCCCCCAGCGGGTTCTTTCTCATGGCGGGCCTCGCCCACTTCGTTGATTCCGAGTGCGATGTGCTCGTGCTTGAAGCGGGTATCGGTGGGCGCCGTGATGACCTGGGGCGCGTCGGGCTCACGGGGCTCGCAATGGCCGAGGTGTTTCTCGAACACACAGACTTGCTCGGCGACACGATTGCGCAGATCGCCGACGACAAGGTGGGCGCTGCGCGACACGGAACCCGCTTCGTCACACACCTTGCCCAGAGCGAGGAAGCCGAGGCGGTCATCCGTCGCCACACCGACACGATTGGCGCCGACCGGATGCGCGTCGACGCTGCCGCCCGAGCACCATATGCGGGTTCCGTTGCCGAGGGTCTCGTCGGCATGAACGCGGCGCACGGCATGATCGCGGCGCGACGGCTACTGACCGAACTCGGCCTACCGGATGCGAGCCCCGAACAGGTGCGTGCCGCCGCCGGGCGTGTGCAGTACCCGGGGCGTCTCTCCCGGCACGAGCTCGACGGTGGCGCCGTCGTGTTCGTCGACTCGGCGGTGAGCCGCGACGGCTTCAAGAACGCGCTCGCCCATGTCGAGCGTGTTACCGGTGCGGCGCCTGCGCTCACGCTCGTGTCGGTGCCGCGCGAGAAGGATCTCGCCGGATTCCGCGCCGTGGCCACGGGGCTTGCCGGTCGCGTCGTCTTCGTCGCGCTCGAGCGGGTGCACCTGCACTACCCCGAGCGCGACGAGTGGCCGGGTGAATGGGCGACTGCCGCCGACCTCCCCGCCCTGCTGCGCTCTGCACCGACCGTGCTGGCGATCGGCACCGCGAGCTTCTCCGCCGAGGTGCTGCAGCACTGCGGCGTCGACACCGACCGAATCTTCTAAGGGCCCCATGCACACTGCACCGTTCGGACTGCTGCTCGACGTCGATGGCCCGATCGCGAGCCCAATCGAGCGCCGCATCGCGATCGACTCGATCCTCGACGATCTGCTGACGCTTGCCGCCGCGGGCATTCCGATCGCGTTCATCACGGGGCGTAGCGATGCGTTCATGCGCGAGCACGTCGTGGCGCGCCTCGTCGCTGGCGGGCTGGATGCTCGCGCGCACGTCTTCGGAGTCTTCGAGAAGGGCGGCTGCTGGGCTCCGGTGACCCCGCACGGGCTCGGCGAGCTCGAGATCGATCACCCTCTCGCGATCCCCGACGCGGTGCGGTTCGCGGTCGAGCAACTCGCGCGCGAGCGGTATGCCGACACGATGTTCGTCGACGAGGCCAAGCACGTCATGATCTCGCTCGAAGCGGCGGTGGACGTGACTCCGGCCGAGTACCAGGCGGCGCAGTCGCGCTATCAGGACGAGGTCTTCGCGCTCATGAGCGGGCTCGGGTTGGGGGTGCGGTATGGCGCTCGTGAGCATCCCGATGCGGACGGTGACGTGCCGTGGCGCATCGACCCCACGATCATCTCGACCGACGTGGAGTCGGTGCACCTCGACAAAGACCGCGGCGCCGAGCGCGCCCTCGACTGGTTCGCCGCACGCGGCGTGGCAGCCGAGCGCTGGTGGTCGGCCGGAGACTCGCGCTCGGACTACCTCATGGCTGACGCCGTGCACGCACGGGGTATCCCGGTGACGCACCTCGATGTGCGGCCCGCCGACGGGATGCTCGAGCGGCCGTTCGAGGTTGCGACCGAACCGGGCCTCGTGAACGATGCGGCGGGTGCGGCGTTCTTGCGGCGGAGGGTTGCCGAGCTCGGCTGAGCTGTCCACGACACGCCGAGCGAATGTCGGTGCAAGTTGCCATATTCGAACGTATGTTCGATCATGGAGAGATGCCCGCACTTGCGCTCTCCGCTTATGAAGAGCCCGCCGTTGCCGACCCCGTGGTCGACTCTCGCAGCGCGCGCATCGAGGCGGTCGACACCGTGCAGGCGTTGCAGGCCCGCATCGACGCGCTTCAGCGCACGCGGCTTGATTCGCGGCTCATGCCGACGCACGAAGCGCTCGCCGACCTCCTACCCGACGGTGGGCTTCGTGAGGGCGCGACCTATGCCCTGAGCCCCTCGAGTGCGCTCGTCATGGCGCTGCTCGTCGGCCCCTCGCAAGCGGGCTCGTGGTGCGGCGTCATCGGCATGCCGGAGTTTGGCGTTGAGGCCGCCGAGAGTGTTGGCATCGATCTCGACCGGCTCGTGCTCGTGCCGCACCCGGGCGATGCGTGGCTGACGGTCACGGCGTCGATTGCGGATGCGCTCGGCATCGTCGTCGTGCGGCCCGGGCGAGCGGCCAGCGATGGTGCGATTGCCAAGCTCGCCGGGCGGTTGCGCGAGCGTGGCTCGACCCTGCTCGTGCTCGGGCCGTGGCCGCAGGCCGAAGCCATGATCAGTCTCACCGAGAGCCGCTGGTCGGGGCTCGGCGAGGGGCACGGGTACCTCAGTGAGCGTGAAGTGACGGTCACCGTGAGCGCCAAGCGCGGCGGTCGCCCTCGAGAACTGGACGCACTGCCCCTGGAGCAGCGGACCATAGATTTCAGGGAAGGCCG
>CAYWZI010000076.1:0-11057 GCA_964462815.1 uncultured Microbacteriaceae bacterium | reverse complement strand
GGGATTCGAACCCGTGTATACGGCTTTGCAGGCCGCTGCCTCGCCTCTCGGCCACGCCACCGTGGGTAACTGCCCCAACTACCAGAGGACTGTTACTCGAGCGGATGACGAGATTCGAACTCGCGACCCTCACCTTGGCAAGGTGATGCGCTACCACTGCGCCACATCCGCATTGCATCCCGCTTCCGGGTTGCATCGAAACTCTAGCCCACATTTTCACCGACGGCCAAACCGGCGCGCGGGCCGGCTGCACGAGCCGCGCGCGAGCCGAAAGCCCTTCCGGGTTTGTGGCAAGATGGTCCCCGACGGGCGATTGGCGCAGTTGGTAGCGCGCTTCCTTCACACGGAAGAGGTCATCAGTTCGAGTCTGGTATCGCCCACCAGTACACCTCATCACTCCTGGCGGGCTACTCCCCCACTGCTGCGCGGTCGACGTGTCGTCGCTCGACAAGAGTTGCGGCGAGCATCCCGCCCCCCGAACACAGCAGCCCGAGACTGACGGCGAACGCGCTGACCACCAGCACGGCGCCAAGCTGCGCCACGACCCCGCCGATGGAACCCGTGGCCGCAAGGCCGAACCCGTCGGCGAGCAGGGCGAGAACTACTCCGCCCACGGCGACGGCAACGATGACAGCGATCGACGCGCGCCGCTCCATTCGTTGGGTACCGGATGCGCGCACCACGATCCCCGCGCTCGCAGCCACCGCGATCACCGAGCTGGCCACGAGCGCCATCGGTGACAAGAAAGCGGCCCCGAGTCCGATCGCACCCCATGCCATGACAGCGCCGAGCACGAGTCCACTCGGGGTGAACGATCGACCCGCGATGCGTTCGACGAGTGCCCACACGAGCGCTCCGCGCGCGAGGCCCATCAGCGAGTTGACGAGAATTCGCCCCGATGCCTCGCTGACGACGCGCTCTGCTCCAAGCATCCACGCCGTCGCCCCCACGGTCACGAGGGCAAGGCCCGCGATCGACCGCCGCAGGTTGCCCTCGCGGGGCCAGGCGGGACGAGGCCTGCGAGACCGGACGACGAGCGTGAGTGAGATGAGCGACCCGGCTACCGCGACGTGGGTCGCGTGAACCGCCCCGACATCGACTGCGCCAAAGATCGTGGTGAGCAGAGACGGGAGTGACCCGACGGAAGCAACGAACACCGGCTGATAGACCACGAGTGACCACACAACGGCGAACGTGGCCCCACCGACGACGCCACTACGTTCTGCGGCCACCATGGCCAGCGAGGCAGCGACGGCGCTTGCGAGTGCTGCGTCGAGAATCGCGGCGGGCACATCAGGTGTCGCGAACAGCAACAGGTTGACAGCAAACGAGATCATCGCGGTCACCGACGCGACGGCCATGACGCCGACCCCTACTCGCGCCCAGGTGGCTCGCATCGTGACCGCGACACCGACCGGAATCGTGAGGACGAGCGCGGCGGCCAGCAGTTGGACCACGGGGTCGCTCGTCACCATGCCCACAGCCCTTCCGAGACGACAGAAACAGGGGCGCCACTCTCACTGTGAGAGTAGCGCCCCCGCTATTTCTGCTGACCGAAGCCTGCGCGACGTCTACTTGGCGTCGAGCACGTACCCGGCTTCGCCGTGCACGATCGGGTCGATGCCCGCGATCTCGTCTTCTTCCGTCACGCGGAAGCCGATGGTCTTCTCGATCGCGAAGCCGATGATGAAGGCCATGACGAACGAGTAGCCCATGACCGCGAAGGCTGCGATCGCCTGGACGAGCAGCTGCGTTCCGTCACCGCCCGTGAAGAGGCCGGTGCCGTTGGCGAAGAAGCCCAGGTACAGCGTTCCGATGAGACCGCCGACGAGGTGGATACCCACGACGTCGAGCGAGTCGTCGAAGCCGAGCTTGAACTTCAGGTCAATCGCAAGCGCGCACAAGAGACCAGCAATGACTCCGAGCAGGATCGCCCAGCCGGGCGTCAGCGAAGCACAGGCGGGAGTGATGGCGACGAGACCAGCAACCGCACCCGAGGCAGCGCCCACCGACGTCGGCTTTCCGTCGCGGATTTTCTCGACCACGAGCCACGCAAGCAGTGCGGCGGCAGGGGCAGCGATCGTGTTCATGAAGGCGATCGCCGCGACACCGTCGGCTGCCAGCTCGGAGCCTGCGTTGAAGCCGAACCAGCCGAACCACAGCAAACCAGCGCCGAGGAGCACGAACGGCGGGTTGTGGGGCACGTGCGCACCCTTCGCGAAGCCCACCCGTTTGCCGAGCACGAGCGCAAGCGCCAGGGCCGCGGCACCCGCGTTGATGTGCACCGCGGTACCACCCGCGAAGTCAATCGCGCCGAGGCCAAACGTCTCTTGAAGTCCGTAGGTGATCCAGCCACCGTCGGAGAACGAGCCGTCTTCCGCGAGCGAGAAATTGAACACCCAGCTGGCGACCGGGAAGTAGACGATGGTCGCCCACAGGCCCGCGAAGAGCATCCAGGCACCGAACTTCGCGCGGTCAGCGATGGCACCCGAGATGAGCGCCACGGTGATGATCGCAAAGGTCGCCTGGAAGGCTGCGAAGGCGATCAGCGGGTATCCGCCGGTCGGCGCGGACGCCTCTTCGTAGACGGCAGCGAGACCGATGTTGGTCATGTCGATGTTGAAGGGAAGGTTCACCCCGTCGCTACCCGAGAAGGCGATTGCGTAGCCGTAGACAACCCAGAGAACACCGATGAGCCCGATAGCTCCGAAGCTCAGCATCATCATGCTAATGACGCTCTTGGCCTTCACGAGTCCTCCGTAGAAGAACGCGAGACCGGGCGTCATGAGCAACACGAGCGCTGCGCAAATCAGGAGGAAGGCAGTATTGCCCTGATCCATAATCAAACCTCTCTTACCGTGGCAAAGGAAGCACCCGTCTCGGGGACTCGAATGTCGGGACGCAAGCCCCCCGGCGAGTCGGGCACGTGTTCAGTGTCAAGGCACGAGGTTTCGGCGTCAGTGTCGCGGTGTTTCTGCGGTGTTACGCGAACGCGTCGCAGGTAAACATCGCGTTTCGCCGTTGTTCGCGGCGGCTATGAAGTGACCGAGTCGTCGCCGAAGATGTCGGGAATTCCGTCGCCGTCCGAGTCGACGCGCTCCGCTGCGACCTGGCGCTTGTACTTGCGGTTACGGGCGCCGAGCAACACGGTCGCCAACAGCGCCGCGATGAGGGACCCCAGCAGGATGCCCACCTTGCCGACATCGTCGAGTGGGCTGCCCTGCCCGAAACTCAGCTCGCTGATGAGCAGGGAGACGGTGAATCCCATTCCCGCCAACAGCGCGACACCGACCAAGTCGACCCAGGTGACTCCGCGGGGAAGCGAGATTCCCGGCAGTCTCGTGATGAGCCATGTCGCCACGGTGATGCCAACGGTCTTGCCGACAACGAGACCGACCATGATGCCAACGGCAATCGGGCTCGTGACGGCCGCAACCAGACCGTCCCATCCGCCGATGGCAACGCCCGCGGAGAAGAACGCGAACACCGGCACGGCGACGCCGGCACTCAGCGGGCGATACCGGTGCTCAAAGATCTCGGCGAGTCCCATGCGTGGCCCGAGCCCGTCTTCATCGCCTCCTTTGGCGCGCACGGGGATCGCGAAGGCGAGCAACACACCGGCAACCGTCGCGTGCACGCCCGACTCGAACATGAAGTACCACACCACCATGCCGATCGGTAGCAGGATGAACCACGCGGCCGTCGACCGCAACCGGAAGAACTCCTGGTAGCGCTGAGCAACAAGCGCATATACCGCGAGACCGATGAACGACGCGAGCAGGTAGAACGGCTCAAGATCGGTCGTGTAGAAGAACGCGATGATCGTGATCGCGATGAGGTCATCGACGACGGCGAGGGTGAGCAAGAAGGTGCGCAACGCGAGCGGAAGCGACGTGCCGATCACCGCGAGAACAGCGAGCGCGAACGCAATATCGGTGGCGACGGGAATCGCCCATCCACGGAGCGCTTCCGGGCCGTCATCGATAACGACGAGCACGTAGATGATGGCGGGCACGATGACTCCGCCGACCGCCGCGACGACCGGCACGATCGCCTTGCGGGGGTCGCGCAGCTCGCCAGCGACGAACTCTCGCTTGAGCTCGAGGCCCGCGAGGAAGAAGAAGATCGCGAGCAGAGCATCCGCAGCGAATTTTCCGACCGAGATCTCCCAGAAGAAGTCGCCGAAGGTGATCTGCAGGTAGGTCGATCGCAGGCCAAAGTAGCTGTCAGCGAGGGCGGAGTTGGCGACAATGAGCGCGAGCACCGTTGCCGCCAGCAAGAGGATTCCGCCGACCGTCTCTCGGCGCAAGATTCGTTCGATCCACAGCGACTCGCGATAGCGCCGCTGCGTCTCGGTGAGCACCACGGGAGGACTCAGCTCGGGCGAGGGCGCGTCGGTCGTCATGGTGCCTCCACGGTACCAACGCCGTCGATCACCGACGACGTGAGGGCAATCATGCGCGAGGTCGCCCGGAGGTACTTCTTGCGATAGCCCCCGGCGAGCATTTCGTCGCCGAACACCTCATCGAGCGGAACGCCCGTGGCGTAAATCCGGATCTGCGCGTCGTACAAGCGGTCGACGAACGCGACGAGCCGCAGCGCATCCGTCTGGTTCTGCAACGTCTCGACGTTGAGCACGCCGACCGCGTCGATTCCGCGAATCAAGCCGATGTAGCGGCTGGGATGCACGGTCGCCAAGTGCCGCAACACGTCACGGAATTCGTCGACCGTCGTGTTGTCGCCTTCGGCAGCGATTCTCTCGGCGAACTCAGCCTCGGAAAGCGAGACCGCGTGGCCTTCGATGTCGCGCTTGCGGTAGTCCTCGCCGTCGATGCGAACGGTCGTAAAGCGATCGGCCAGTGCGTTGATCTCACGCAAGAAGTCTTGCGAAGCGAATCGGCCCTCACCGAGAGCGTGCGGCGGAGTATTCGACGTCGCGGCGATGCGCGAGCCGCTCGCCACGAGCTCGCCGAGCAGCCGTGACATCACCATGGTGTCGCCCGGGTCGTCGAGCTCGAACTCGTCGATCGCGATGAGGGTGGCCCCGCGAAAGTGCGCGACCGCCTCGCGATACCCGAGCGCTCCCACGATTGCGGTGTACTCAATGAAGGTGCCGAAGTACTTGCGCCCGCGCGTCCGATGCCACACGGCAGCCAGCAAGTGGGTCTTTCCGACCCCGAATCCGCCGTCGAGGTAGACCCCCGGCTTTGCGACCGGCCCGGCCGGCTTGCGCGAGAAGAACCCTCGCGTCGGAGCGGTCGTCTCGCCCGCAAACAGGCGCATCGCCTCAACGGCGTCAGCTTGAGAAGGGAATCGCTCGTCGGGCTCGTAGTTCTCGAGGCTGGCGTGAGCGAACTGCGGCGGGGGCACGAGGTGACCGACGAGTTCGGCAGCCGTCATGCCGGGCTGACGATCGACCAGACGGCTCACCGTGCGCGTGGACTCGCCGGTCATGCTCCACCTTCATCGTTGTCGCACTCCGTGACGTTGGGGTCGGCGCCCAGCCGGAGTGCGAAGAAGGAAAGGTGGGCGGTGCTGACCAGTTTACCGCCGCTCGAGACCGATACCCTGAGTCGCGTGACCGACCTACCCGGCTCGCTGGCCGAGATTCGCGACGACTTCCTGTCGTTCACCGAGAGCGAGCGATTGCAGTTGCTCCTCGAGTTCTCCAACGAGTTGCCCGCGCTGGGCGAAAAGTATGTCGAGCATCCCGAGCTCCTTGAACGCGTCGAAGAGTGCCAGTCGCCCGTGTACCTCGCCGTCGACGTCACAGACGGCGTTGTTCGCGTTCACTCGACGGCGCCCGCCGAAGCGCCCACGACGCGCGGCTTCGCATCGATTCTGGTCCAGGGCGTCAGCGGCCTCTCGCCCGAAGCCGTGCTCACAATTCCCGATGACTTCCCCATGCAGCTCGGACTCACCTCAATCGTGAGCCCCCTTCGCCTGAACGGCATGGCCGGCATGCTGTGGCGCATCAAGCGTCACGTGACCGCGAAGGCATCGTCATGACGCTCCGCCGCATTATGCCAATCGAGGGTGGTTCGGTCGACCTCGATGCGCCGGATGCTCGCGCAATCCTCCTCGACTGGTACGACCCGCACTCCCCCGTGTACCTGCGGCTCAACCTCGTGAGCACCCTCGACGGCCGCGCTGCCGGCAGCGACGGCACCTCGGAGTCGCTCACGTCGCGCGCTGACCGCACGATCCTCGGCGTGATCCGCGAACTCAGCGATGTCGTGCTCGTGGGGGCCGAGTCGGTGCGACGAGAAGGCTACATTCGCCCGAAGCGCGCTGCGCTCGCCGTCGTGACTGCGTCGGGTGACCTGCGCGGCCACCGCCTCGATGCACCCGCCGCGCATCCCCTGCTGGTACTGACGACCGACCGCGGTGCCCGTGTCGTTGCCGAGACGGCGTCGTCAGCGCAGATTCTGGTGTTGGAGGGCGACACGAAGCTCGATGTGCGAGGCGTCGTTGCGACGCTGCGACGTGCAGGGTTCGCGCGCATCGTCGCCGAGGGCGGGCCGATTCTCGCTGCCCAGTTGCTCGAAGCGGGTGCCGTCGATGAAGTCTGCCTCACCGTCATGCCACGAATTGGGGGGCCGAATCTGCCGCTATTCACCTCGGCACCCTTGGGCATTCACGATGTCGACCCGCACACGCTGATTACGGACGACACCGGAGCTCAGTTCGGCCGCTGGATCATCGCCGAGGATAGCTAGCCGCTCGTGTGACGAGGCGGTTTGATCACGTCGGTAAGCCACGCACTGATCGCGCGTTCCCACCGCGGCTCGTCGTAGTTCCACAGTTTGGTGTGGCGCGCTGTCGCAAAGCGCTCGAACCGCACGAGGTCACCTCGGCGATGGGCCAGCGCAACGCTCCCGTCGCTCGGCACGAAACCGTCGTCGATGCTGTGCAAAATCAGCATCGGCGCGCGCAGGTCGCTCGCCCGAGCAACCATGTCGAGCCGTGCGAAGTCAATGGGCTGATCGAGGCCTGCCCAGCGTGACGCGAAATCGGAGGAGAGGATCGCGAGGGCGGTATCGCGCACCGGAGCGGGAAGACCCGTCGCGGCCGCCTGATAATCCAGAACTCGCACCCAGTCGACGACCGGCGACTCAAGTAGGACACCGACGACGACGTCAGCCAGTGCCGAGAGAGTGACGCACTGCAGCACGATCGCACCACCCATTGACCAGCCCATGAGCACGATGCGTTGGGCGCCGTGGTCTCGGGCGTACCGAATCGCTGCCTCAACGTCGCGCCACTCCTCGCCGCCGAGCGCATACCGTCGGTCGTTGCTCGGCGGGGCATCCCCGTCATTGCGATAGCTGATGAGCAGCGAGGTGAAACCGGCGGCCGAAAAGACACGGACGGCACGCAGACCTTCGGCGCGCGTGACACCGCGCCCGTGAACCTGAATCACCCAGTCGTTACTCGAGGCCGGACCATCGATGATCCATGCCGGGGCGACGCCGCGTGGCGTGACGATGTCGACGTCTCGAAACGCCACACCCAGATCGGCCGGAGTCAAATACCACCATCCAGCCCAACGGGCCCGCGTCGCGCGAGAAAGGTCGCCGTGCTGCACCGAGTGCACGCGGCGGGTCACCGAGTCGGCAGTCTGGTCAAGAATGTCGCCGATGCGCGCGTGACCGTTGTCGCCGTCGAACCACATCGAGTACCGCCCCGGAATGACCGTATCGTCGGTGCGACTGAGCGTCACTGTGCCCGCCACCAGATCAGCCGCGATCACGTGAATGTCATAGCGACGACGTGCAGGCGGGGTGACGACGTTACGCGCCACGCGAAGGGCGACCAGGGCCGTCGCGAGGGTCGCTGAAGCAGCGGCGACCGCGACAAGGGCAATCGTCGTCGTTGCGGGGCGGGCCACGGTCAGAGTCCTTACCTTTGGCCGCTCACGTGTTAGGGCGGCGCGTCTCACGCGCTGAATCTAGCAACACGGCTTAGTCTGCAACCGTGTCCCCCGCCACGACGACATCGCTGACGCCACAGGCCGTGTTCGATGGCCTCATCGCCTCGATCGAACGCGCCGTGCTGCGCGACGAGCTTCAGGTCACGACGATTCCCGCTCCGGGAGGCCTCGCACCCTTCGCGCACGCCCTCGCCGCCGACGTGAATCCCGCACGGCACGCCGATGATTCCGACCTCGGAACCGGTCGAGTCGTGGTTCTCTACGATCCCGATTCGCCCGAAGGGTGGGGTGGCGTTGTCCGGGTCGTCTGTTTCGCGCAGGCTCCGCTCGAGACCGAGATCGGCCTCGACCCCTTTGTGACCGATGTCGCCTGGTCGTGGCTTGTCGATGCCCTCGCCACGCGCGGCGCGCGCTACACAGCAGCGAGCGGAACCGCGACGAAGGTGCTGTCGACCGGATACGGCGAACTCGCGGCGCAAGGAAGCGGCGCCCAGATCGAACTTCGCGCCTCGTGGACTCCGCTCGATCTGAACCTCGCCCCACACATCGAAGGCTGGGCTGAGCTGCTGTGCATGGTCGCCGGATACCCCCCTGCCGCGGACGGGGTCGCGGTCCTTCCCCCGCGTCGGAGCGCTCGTGACTGAGACCGGAGCTGATGCGGCCGAACCGAAGGCCGATCTGCCCGTCGCGGTGCCCGAAAGGGTGCCGGTCGTCATCGAGTCCCGAGAGGATTACCTCGCAGCGGTCGAGCTCATCGCACACGGTTCAGGGCCAGTTGCGGTCGACGCCGAACGCGCGAGCGGGTTTCGATACTCACAACGGGCCTATCTGATCCAGGTCTACCGCCGCGGAGCCGGCACTTTCCTCTTCGATCCACCCGCCATCGGGAGCTTCGCCGAGTTGCAGAACGCGATCGGCGACCTCGAGTGGGTGCTGCACGCAGCGAGCCAAGACCTCGCGTGCCTGCGAGAGCTATCACTTGAGCCCGGGTCGCTCTTTGACACCGAGCTCGGTGCCCGGCTGGCCGGCATGCCACGGGTTGGGCTGGGTGCGGTCGTCGAAGACACTCTTGGCCTGCACCTCGCAAAAGAGCACTCAGCGGCCGACTGGTCAACGCGCCCACTGCCGCCGTCGTGGCTCAACTACGCGGCCCTCGATGTCGAACTCTTGCTCGATGTGCGCGACGTCATTGCGGCCAGGCTCGAGTCGGCCGGGAAGCACGACCTCGCGGCCCAAGAGTTCGCGGCTGTCCTGGCACGAACGGCCCCCGAACCACGCACGGAACCCTGGCGGCGTCTGTCGGGCCTTCACACGGTGCGCGGGCAACGGG
Organism: uncultured Microbacteriaceae bacterium; assembly: GCA_964462815.1. Taxonomy (GTDB): domain Bacteria; phylum Actinomycetota; class Actinomycetes; order Actinomycetales; family Microbacteriaceae; genus Microcella. The sequence continues at coordinate 1,794 of CAYWZI010000076.1, read as the reverse complement.
CGCTCGCCGTGGCCCGTGAACTGTGGCACGCACGCGACGAGCACGCGCGCGAGGTTGATACCTCGCCCGGCAGACTGCTTCCCGACTCGTCGATCGTGATCGCCGCACGCACCGCACTGGCGTCCAAACGCGACCTTGCCGATCTGAAGACCTTCAGTGGCCGGGCGAGCCGCTCGCAACTCGATCGCTGGTGGGCGGCGATCGAGCGGGGGCTTGCGACGGACGACCTGCCGGCGTTTCGCAGTGGCGAGGAGAGCATCCCGCCCCCACGATCGTGGCCAGACCGCAACCCGGAAGCCGACCGACGGTTGCGCGCCCTCAAGCCGCGCCTCCAGGTCATCGCGGAAGACTTCGACCTGCCACTCGAGAATCTCCTCACGCCGGAACACGTGCGTCGAATGGCGTGGTCTCCCCCGCCAGCGCTTGACGACGCCAGCATTCGCGGAGCGCTCGAACAACTCGGTGCGCGGCCCTGGCAGATTGACGCAACTGCACAGGTAATGGCCGAAGCGTTTGTCGAGGCCCTCCAGATGGGCGAGGCACCTTCCGAGGCCGTTTCGTAGGAACACGCAGGCCCACTGTGGCAGATGCGCGCACGTGCCTAGGCTGAACCCCAGTCCAACAACCTCTGGGAGGCACCATCGTGGCTGAACGAGCCGACGTCGTATTTGTAGACGGGGTTCGCACCCCCTTCGGCCGGGCGGGTGAGAAGGGCATGTACTGGAACACGCGCGCCGACGACCTCATCGTCAAGGCCATGATCGGGCTTCTCGAGCGCAACCCTTCGTTGCCCAAAGAGCGTGTCGATGACGTTGCGATCGCCGCAACGACCCAGCAGGGCGACCAGGGCCTGACCCTCGGACGCACAGCCGCGATTCTCGCCGGTCTGCCGTTGAGTGTGCCCGGCTACGCGATCGACCGCATGTGCGCTGGGGCCATGACCTCGGTGACCACGACAGCTGGTGGCATTGCCTTCGGCGCCTACGACATTGCCATCGCGGGCGGTGTCGAGCACATGGGCCGCCACCCGATGGGCTTCGGTGCTGACCCCAACCCCCGCTTCCTTGCCGAGAAGCTCGTGAGCGGTGACGCCCTCAACATGGGTCTCACTGCCGAACGCCTGCACGACCGGTTCCCGGCACTCACAAAAGAGCGCGCTGACCGATTTGGCATGCGCAGCCAGCAGAAGGTGGCTGCCGCCTACGCAGCGGGCAAGATTCAGCCCGACCTCGTTCCCGTCGCACTGCGCAGCGAAGCGGGCTTCGGCCTGGCGACTGTCGACGAGGGCCTGCGGCCCGAAACCACCATGGAAGGTCTCGCCGGCTTGAAGACCCCGTTCCGCCCCCACGGTCGCGTCACCGCGGGCAACGCCTCCCCGCTGACCGATGGGGCCACCGTGAGCCTGCTCGCGAGCGCTGACGCGGCGAAAGAACTCGGCCTGACCACCAAGATGCGCCTCGTGAGCTTCGCCTACGCGGGCGTCGCGCCCGAGGTCATGGGCATCGGACCGATTCCGTCGACCGAGAAGGCCCTCAAGAAGGCCGGCCTCACGATTGACGACATTGGCGCGTTCGAGCTCAACGAGGCCTTCGCCGTTCAGGTGCTGAGCCTGCTCGACCATTTCGGCATCGACGACGACGACCCCCGCGTCAACCCCTGGGGCGGAGCGATCGCCCTCGGCCACCCGCTCGCGAGCTCGGGTGTTCGACTCATGATTCAACTTGCGCGCCAGTTCGAAGAGCGCCCCGACGTGCGCTATGGCCTCACCGCCATGTGCGTCGGACTCGGCCAGGG